>NZ_JBIUWI010000044.1:0-49959 GCF_044743385.1 Pseudomonas sp. NPDC087639
AACTGAAGCAACCCGCTGCCGAAAACCGTGTAACTCATTGAATCTCAAGGAGTTTTCCGTTTCGACTGCGCCGGAAGTGGGGCGAATTATAGACTCCTAGAATTCGCCGTCAACCCCCAATCTCAACTTTATTCAGATTTCAGCGTAATTCGCGCAAACGCCTTCTTGCCAGCCTGGCAAACGTGGGTCGCACCCACTACGTATATAAAGGAACGATCAACGACCTCACCATCTATACGCACACCACCGGAAGCGAGCAGATCGCGCGCCGCCGCAGAGTTCTTCACCAGCCCTGCTTTATTAAGGACGGCAGCAATCGGCATATCCTCAGCAGAAGCCAATTCGATTTCCGGCAGATCATCCGGCAGCTCACCATCCTTCATACGGTTACCCGCTGCGCGATGAGCATTAGCCGCAGCCTCCTCACCATGGAAACGCGCAACGATCTCTTCCGCCAGCTTGATCTTGATGTCACGCGGATTAGCACCCGCCTCCACATCAGCGCGGAACGCATTGATCTCATCCATGGAGCGGAAGCTGAGCAATTCGAAGTAGCGCCACATCAACGCATCCGGAATCGAAACCAACTTGCTGTACATGACACCCGGAGCTTCCTGAATGCCGACATAGTTGCCCAGCGATTTGGACATCTTCTTGACGCCATCCAGCCCCTCGAGCAGCGGCATGGTCAGAATGCACTGAGCCTCTTGACCATAACCACGTTGCAGCTCGCGCCCCATCAGCAAGTTGAACTTCTGATCGGTACCACCCAACTCGACGTCCGCACGCAGAGCGACCGAGTCATAACCCTGAACCAGCGGATAGAGGAACTCGTGAATAGCGATCGGCTGATTGGTGGTGTAGCGCTTGTCGAAGTCATCACGCTCAAGCATACGAGCGACGGTGTATTGCGAAGTCAGACGAATGAAGTCCGCCGGCCCCATCTGATCCATCCAGGTGGAGTTGAAAGCAACTTCGGTTTTCGCCGGATCAAGAATCTTGAAAACCTGAGTCTTGTAGGTTTCAGCGTTTTCCAGAACCTGCTCGCGCGTCAGCGGAGGACGAGTTGCGCTTTTGCCGCTTGGATCACCGATCATCCCGGTGAAATCACCTATAAGGAAGATCACCTGATGCCCCAGATCCTGGAACTGGCGCAGCTTATTAATAAGCACGGTGTGGCCCAAGTGCAGATCCGGAGCGGTTGGATCGAAACCAGCCTTGATACGCAGCGGTTGGCCACGCTTGAGCTTCTCGATCAGCTCGGACTCAACCAACAGTTCTTCCGCACCACGTTTAATCAGCGCTAGCTGCTCTTCAACCGACTTCATAACAGACCCGCAAGGCTCAGATTCAAAGGGAACCAACCATACAAGATCGCGCACCAATTACAAGTTTTGCCCGGCGCACGGACACCAATCCACAGACGTGATGTCTGTAGACTTGCTTAAGAGATGATTTGGTTATATTTTATACAGTTATTTCATCTTCATCATGTCATTCATCTTTTCCAATTCATCACTATTCAAAGTCAAAACTACTTATGACCACTGAACCGTCTAAAGCGCCACCGCTTTACCCGAAGACCCACCTGCTCGCCGCAAGTGGTATCGCCGCCCTTCTCAGCCTGGCGCTCCTGGTATTTCCTTCCAGTGATGTTGAAGCCAAAAAGACGACCCTGAGCCTTGAACTGGAAAGTCCTGCTGAACAACTGACACAAGATCAAGACGCTGCTGACGCCGCTCAAGCCACAAATGAGCCAGTAGCCTCACCGTTTGCACAAATCGAAAACACAGAAGAAAACGCTCCGCAAACCGCGGAAGCCAAACCTGCGCCCGAACCTCTCGCGGAAAAACCGAAAGCGCCAGGTCACCGGGAAGTCGTCGTTTCCAAGGGCGATACGCTTTCGACACTGTTCGAAAAAGTCGGCCTTCCAGCCACAGCCGTGCATGAAATACTGGCCAGCGACAAGCAAGCCAAACAGTTCAGCCAGCTCAAACGCGGCCAGAAGCTCGAATTCGAACTGAACCCGGAAGGCCAGCTCACCAGCCTGCACAGCAAGGTCAGCGATCTTGAAACCATCACGCTGACCAAGAATGACAAGGGTTACGCCTTCAATCGTGTAACCGCAAAACCTACCGTTCGTACCGCTTACGTTCACGGAGTGATCAACAGCTCGTTGTCACAGTCCGCTGCGCGTGCAGGCCTCTCTCACAGCCTGACCATGGATATGGCCAGCGTATTCGGATATGACGTCGACTTCGCACAAGACATCCGCCAGGGTGACGAATTCGATGTGATCTACGAACAGAAAGTGGTCAACGGTAAAGCTGTTGGCAATGGCCCGATCCTGTCCGCCCGCTTCACCAACCGCGGCAAGACCTACACCGCCGTGCGTTACACCAACAAGCAAGGCAACAGCAGCTATTACACCGCCGACGGCAATAGCATGCGCAAGGCGTTCATCCGAACGCCGGTGGACTTTGCCCGCATCAGCTCGAAGTTCTCCATGGGCCGCAAACACCCTATCCTCAACAAGATACGCGCGCACAAAGGCGTTGATTACGCTGCGCCACGCGGCACGCCAATCAAGGCTGCCGGTGACGGCAAAGTGCTGCTGGCCGGCCGTCGTGGCGGTTACGGCAACACTGTGATCATCCAGCACGGCAACACCTACCGCACGCTATACGGCCACATGCAAGGCTTCGCCAAAGGCGTGAAAACCGGCGGCACGGTCAAGCAAGGCCAAGTAATCGGTTTCATTGGCACGACAGGGCTGTCCACCGGACCGCACTTGCACTATGAGTTCCAGGTCAACGGCGTTCATGTCGATCCACTGGGCCAGAAGTTGCCAATGGCCGATCCGATTGCCAAAGCAGAACGTGCCCGCTTCATGGCTCAGAGCCAGCCGTTGATGGCGCGTATGGATCAAGAGAAGGCCACCATGCTGGCTTCGAGCAAGCGTTAAGCCATGGCCCTTTATATCGGTGTGATGTCCGGAACCAGCCTCGACGGCCTGGACATCGCCCTGATCGAACAGACCTCGGCGATCAACCTGATCGCCACGCACTACATTCCCATGCCTGAATCCCTGCGCGCCGAGCTGCTTGGCTTGTGCGCCAGCGGCCCTGACGAGATTGCCCGCTCGGCGATAGCCCAGCAGAACTGGGTGAAGCTTGCCGCACAGGGCATTCACACCCTCCTCGACCAGCAGCATCTCAAACCTGAAGCCATTCGCGCTATCGGCAGCCACGGCCAGACCATTCGCCACGAACCCGCTCGAGGTTTCACCATACAGATCGGCAACCCGGCCCTGCTGACCGAGCTGACAAGCATCACCGTTGTCAGCGACTTCCGCAGTCGCGATGTCGCTGCCGGTGGTCAAGGTGCCCCTCTGGTGCCCGCCTTCCATGAAGCTTTGTTCGAAGAGCGTACCGGTAACCAGGCTGTCCTGAATGTCGGCGGCTTCAGCAATCTCAGTCTGATAGAGCCGACCAAGGCTGTAGCCGGTTTCGACTGCGGGCCGGGGAATGTGCTGATGGATGCCTGGATTCACCAGCAACGCGGTGAAAACTACGATTGCAATGGCCAGTGGGCCGCTACCGGTACCGTTGAGCCAACGCTGCTGAAAGCATTGCTCAGTGATCCGTTCTTCATGACCAAGGGCCCGAAAAGTACCGGCCGAGAAGTGTTCAACCTGCCTTGGCTAGAGCAACACCTCTCACGTCTGCCAGCCTTCCCTGCTGAAAACGTACAGGCCACGCTGCTCGAGCTGACAGCGTTGACCGTCGTCGAGTCGCTGCAAAGCGCTCAAACGGATACTCAAGAGCTGTTGGTCTGTGGCGGCGGCGCACACAACGCCACATTGATGAAGCGATTGGCTGATCTGCTGCCGGACGCAAAAGTCGCCAGCACCGCCACCCACGGCGTTGATCCGGACTGGGTTGAAGCCATGGCGTTCGCCTGGCTGGCCCATTGCTGCCTCGAAGGTATTGCCGCCAACCGGCCAAGTGTCACTGGCGCCAAAGGGCTGCGCGTACTCGGCGCCATCTACCCCAACTAAACAAAACGCTGACAACAAAAAACGCCGCAGAACCCAAGGCTCTGCGGCGTTTTAATGTGTGCAGCGAAGTGCGATCAGATCGAGAACGAAGAGCCGCAACCACAAGTCGTGGTGGCGTTCGGGTTCTTGATCACGAAGCGCGAACCTTCCAGACCTTCCTGGTAGTCCACTTCTGCACCGGCCAGGTACTGGAAACTCATCGGATCAACCACCAGGCTCACGCCTTCGCGCTCGACGATGGTGTCATCCTCAGCCACATCTTCATCGAAGGTGAAACCGTACTGAAACCCTGAACAACCGCCGCCCGTAACGAATACGCGCAGCTTCAAGCGATCATTCCCCTCTTCATCGACCAGGCTCTTCACCTTGTGCGCAGCACCTTGGGTGAATTGCAAAGCCGTGGGGGTGAAGGATTCGACGCTCATGCTGACTATCTCCCGGCGTTACGCCGCCATAATGCGTGATGACGCGCATTATCCGCTTGTCCGAGAAAATCGGTCAACTATTGTTACGGTATATCAATAAACCCGACCAGCTGTTCAGAATGCAAAAAGGCCCGTTTGACGGGCCTTTTTGCTGTGTCGGATTAAGTGTTACGGCAGCATGCCGGCATGGGACAGACCCAAGCGCTCATCCAGACCAAACAGGATGTTCATGTTCTGCACAGCCTGACCCGACGCGCCTTTGACCAGATTGTCGATCACCGACAACACCACCACCAGATCGCCATCCTGCGGACGGTGAACCGCAATGCGGCAAACGTTGGCGCCACGCACGCTGCGGGTTTCCGGATGGCTGCCGGCTGGCATTACATCGACGAACGGTTCGTTGGCATAACGCTTTTCAAACAGCGCCTGCAGATCCACCGAGCGATCAACCACGGTCGCGTAAAGCGTGGAGTGAATGCCACGGATCATCGGCGTCAGATGCGGGACGAATGTCAGACCGACATCCTTGCCGCCCGCTGCGCGACGCAGCCCCTGGCGAATTTCCGGCAGGTGACGGTGACCTTTCACCGCGTAAGCCTTCATGCTTTCCGACGTCTCCGAGTACAGGGAGCCTACAGCCGCACCGCGACCGGCACCGCTGACACCGGATTTGCAGTCGGCGATCAGACGCGAAGCATCAGCCAGACCCGCTTCAAGCAGCGGCAAGAAACCCAACTGAGTAGCGGTCGGATAGCAACCTGGCACCGCGATCAGGCGAGCCTTTTTGATCTGCTCACGATTGACTTCCGGCAAACCGTAAACCGCTTCGTCCAGCAGCTCCGGCGCACCGTGCGGCTGACCGTACCATTTGGCCCACTCCTCGGCGTCTTGCAGACGGAAGTCCGCCGACAGATCGATAACCTTGGTGCCCGCCGCCAGCAGTTCACCTGCCAAAGCGTGAGCGACACCGTGCGGTGTGGCGAAGAACACCACGTCACAGGCGCCCAAGGTCTTGATGTCCGGCACGCTGAAGGCCAGACCGTCATAGTGGCCGCGCAGGTTGGGGTACATATCAGCCACGGCCAGACCGGCCTCGGATCGGGAAGTGATCACCACCACTTCTGCTTGCGGATGCTGTGCCAACAGACGCAGCAGTTCGACACCGGTGTAACCCGTGCCGCCGACGATACCGACCTTGACCATAAACCTGCCCTCAACGAACCCACTGGAAAGCCGTCGATAATAGGGGCCACGCGCCCCTGCGACAACCGTCAAGGTGACGCGCGGACGCTCAAGCCTCTACTATCCGGCTTACCGTGAATAAGGGAATAACTAAAAATGCTCTATCTGTGGATCAAAGCGTTTCACATCGTCAGCGTCGTTTGCTGGTTTGCCGGCCTGTTTTACCTGCCGCGACTGTTCGTTTATCACGCGCAAAGTGAAGACACGGTCAGCAAAGAACGCTTCAGCGTCATGGAGCGCAAGCTGTATCGCGGCATCATGGGCCCGGCAATGATCGCCACGCTGATCTTCGGCGGCTGGTTGATCTATCTCAACCCGGGCATCTTCAGCATGGGCGGCTGGATTCACGCCAAACTGACCCTGGTCGTCTTGCTGATCGGTTACCACCATATGTGCGGCGCGCAGGTAAAACGCTTCGCCCGTGGCGAGAATACCCGCAGCCATGTCTTTTATCGCTGGTTCAATGAAGTGCCGGTTCTGATATTGCTGGCTATCGTAATTCTGGTCGTGGTCAAGCCGTTCTAACTTTAATAAGTCAATCACTTCAGGGTACTTCCAATGTCGCTGCCCGCTTTGCTCGAACAACGTCTGCGCCTGCCTGTGGTGGCGGCGCCGATGTTCCTGATTTCCAACCCTGAACTGGTGCTGGCCTGCTGCCGCAATGGCGTGGTCGGCAGTTTTCCCGCGCTGAACCAGCGCGAAAGCAGCGGGTTCAAGGCTTGGCTGGAACAGATCGAAGCGGGCCTCGCGGCGCTGGACAACCCCGCGCCGTATGCGGTGAACCTCATCGTGCACAACAGTAATCCACGCTTGCAGGCGGATCTGGCCATTTGCGTGGAGCACAAGGTGCCGATCGTTATCACCAGCCTCGGCGCGGTGAAGGAACTGGTCGATGCAGTGCACAGTTATGGCGGTCTGGTCTTCCACGATGTCACCACCCGCCGGCATGCCGAGAAGGCCGCCGAGGCTGGTGTCGACGGTCTGATTGCAGTAGCGGCCGGCGCCGGTGGCCATGCCGGCACCTGGAGTCCGTTTGCGCTGATCGCCGAGATTCGCGAGTTCTTCGACAAAACCCTGCTGCTTGCAGGATGTCTTAACCACGGCCATGAGATTCTCGCCGCACAGATGCTCGGCGCGGATTTGGCCTACTTCGGTACGCGCTTTATCGGCACCACCGAAAGTCATGCACCTGACGCCTATAAGGAGATGCTGCTGACAGCCAAAGCGGCCGACATCATCCATACTCCAGCGGTGTCGGGAGTGCCGGCCAGTTTCATGCGGCAAAGCCTGGAGGCGGCCGGTTTCGACATGGCAGCGCTACAAGGTAAAGGCGAAGTGAATTTTGGCGACAAGCTCAAACCGATCAGCGATGAAGCCAAAGCCTGGAAGACCGTGTGGTCAGCCGGTCAAGGCGTGGGGCAGATCGACGATCTGCCAGGCGTGGATCAGTTGATCGCTCGACTCGATGCTGAATATCGTCAGGCAAAGGAACGCGCAGCACAGCTGCCGAAACGCTGGCCAAGGTAAAAATCAAGCCAGTCGCTCATGGACTGGCCTTACACTAACGACCTTTCATTCTCTTCGCGACAAGGATGCCTCGGCCATGAGCGAACCCCGTTACAAGATCGTTTTCGACGGTGCTCTACAGCCCGGTGTCGATATCACCACTGCCAAGCTCAATCTGGCGGATTTGTTCAAAAGCGATGTTGCAGCCATCGAGCGACTGTTCAATGGCAGTACCGTGGCGCTTAAGCGTGATCTGTCGCACAGCGATGCGCAGACTTATCTGCAGGCATTGAGCAAAACCGGGATTGACGCACGGATCGAATCTGACACGGCCATCGAGCTGAATCTGTCGGACGTCCACGAGCACTCCCCCGCTCCCGCCTACGCGGAACCGAACTCACCTTATGCGCCACCCCGCGCCAGTGTTGGTGAAAACCTTCCGGCATTCGCCGTGCTCAAACCGTTAAGCGTCGAAGGCCGGATCGGACGTCTGCGCTTTCTGGCCTGGACGATGGTCGTGACGCTGGTAAGCCTGCCAATTCTCAGCATTTTTGCGCTGATCGCCGTCGGCCTTGTCAGTTCCGACTCCACCAGCGGCCTGATCATCGGCGGCCTCATCGCGGCCATTCTGGGTTTGGCGCTCATCATCATCAGCATTTTGTTCACCGTTCAACGCCTGCACGATATCGGCTGGTCCGGCTGGCTCTGGCTGCTGAATCTTGTCCCGTTGGTGGGCAGCATCTTTCCTTTTGTGATCATGGTTGTACCGGGCAATACCGGTGCAAACCGCTACGGGCCACCACCTCCGCCCAACAGCACAGCAGTCAAGGTGCTGTGCTCTCTGTGGATCGTATTCATCGGGCTGTTTTTCGTAGGTGGAATGCTCGGCGGGATCTCCGCCATTCAGCAGGAATACGAAACCAGCCTCGAAAGCAGCTACGACAGCGGCTCGGTAACTACCGATGAAATCGACGTCGAGGTCGAACCGGCAGCGAATTCCTCCGACGATGCAGCCGAAGCGGCGCAGGCCCCTGTAGACTCTGCGAAAGAATGAACAGCGCTCCCCGCCGTGACACCTGCGTCGCTGGCGCGGAGCTGTTGCGATGGAGAAATGCATGACCCGTTACGCTCTGATCACTGGCGCCTCCAGCGGTATCGGCCTGGCCATGGCCGAAGCGCTGGCCCGGCGCGGCCGCAGCCTGATTCTGGTGGCACGACAGCGTGATCAGCTGGAAAGTATTGCGATCGAGTTGACCCAGCGCTTCGGCGTCGAGGTGCTGTTTCGCGCCTGCGACCTCGGTGAGCCGTTGCGCCTGTCCGGCTTTTTGCTGGAACTGGAAGAAGGTGACCGGCAGATCGATCTGTTGGTGAACTGCGCCGGCATTGGCACCTGTGGTCCATTCCTGGCTCAGGACTGGATGACCGAGCAGGACTTGATCGAGGTGAACATCCTTGCCCTCACCCGTTTGTGCCATGCGATCGGCAACAGCATGGCGTTGCAAGGTGGCGGGCAGATTCTCAACGTTGCCTCGGTAGCGGCGTTCAACCCCGGCCCGTGGATGAGCACCTATTACGCCAGCAAGGCCTATGTGCTGCACTTCTCCGAAGCACTGCGAGTTGAACTCAAACAGAGCGCGGTGAAAGTTTCAGTGCTCTGCCCCGGCCCGACCCGCACGGCGTTTTTCCGCACCGCGCAGTTAAACAGCGACAAACTCAAAGACAGCAAGTTGCTGATGAGCCCCGAAGAGGTCGCGCTGTACACCGTGCGTGCGCTCGACAAGAACCGCGCAATCATTATTCCGGGACGACGCAACCGCTGGTTCGCGTTTCTGCCGCGACTGGGTTCGCGCTGGCTCAACCGCACCATCGTCGGCATGGTCAACAAGGCTTACTGCCCGCGCTGAACTGTCCTACGGCAAAACACTGGGCGGGTTCTTTCCCCATGAGTACACTCAGACCAGCCCACACCACGGAGAAAACAGCAGTGGATACTCTGTTCACCAAGATCATCAACCGGGAAATCCCGGCCAAGATCATCTACGAGGACGACCAGGTTCTGGCGTTCCACGACATCGCACCTCAGGCGCCAGTGCACTTTCTGGTGATCCCGAAAAAACCGGTGCGCACCCTCAATGACCTGACCGAAGACGACAAGGCATTGGCCGGGCACATTCTTTTCACAGCCCAGCGTCTGGCGCTGGAGCTGGGCTGCGAAGACGGCTTCCGGGTGGTGATGAACTGCAATGAGAAAGGTGGGCAGACCGTCTACCACATTCATATGCACGTACTCGGTCAGCGCCAGATGAACTGGCCGCCGGGCTGATCCACGGCAAATCTGTGGGAGCGCCCTGCTCCCACATGACCCAGCGCAAACGCTCCCCGGCCGATTCGGTTAAACTGGCCGCCGAGATTCTTCCCGGAGGTCAGCATGACTACCCAACGTCACTACTCGCCGATTGACCGTCTTCTGCTGCAAGCCGATGCCGCGATGCGTACCTTGCTGCCCTTCAGCGGCCAGCCATACCGTCCGTCGCCAGCGATTCTGCAGCCAGACACGCAGATGAGCGACGAAGACACTCGCCACGTCGCCGGCCTGATGCGTATCAACCATACCGGCGAAGTCTGCGCCCAGGCGCTGTATCAAGGGCAGGCCCTGACCGCCAAGCTGCCGCAGGTGCGCGAAGCCATGGAGCACGCAGCCGAAGAAGAGATCGATCATCTGGTCTGGTGCGAACAACGCCTTCACCAGTTGGGCAGCCATACCAGCGTTCTCAATCCGCTGTTCTACGGCATGTCGTTCGGGATTGGCGCGGTGGCCGGGCTGATCAGCGACAAGGTCAGCCTCGGGTTTGTCGCAGCGACCGAGCATCAGGTGTGCAAACACTTGAACGAGCATCTGGAACAACTTCCGGCCGAGGACGAGAAGTCCCGGGCGATTCTGGAGCAGATGCGTATTGATGAGGAGCATCATGCGGAGAGCGCGCTGGATGCTGGCGGCTTCCGTTTTCCGGCGCCGGTGAAGTTCGGGATGAGTCTGTTGGCGAAGGTTATGACCAAGAGTACTTATCGGATCTGAAGCTTTAGAGGCTTTAAGGGCCTCACCGCTAGTAGGCTCACTCCTACAGGGTTATGTGTTTGCGCGATAAAAAAGGCGACTACCGCTAAGTAGTCGCCTTTTTTGCGCTTGGACTTCTTACGTCGGCATGTTGCGCGCGTAGAAAATTTCGAGCATTTCGTGTTTCACACGTTCAGTCACTTGAGCGCGCTGCTCAGGAGACAGGCTGCTGGTGGCGTCGCCGAACAGGTAGTTGTCCAGTTCGAAGTCCTTCAGCAGCATTTTGGTGTGGAACAGATTTTCCTGGTACACGTTCACGTCGGTCATCTGGTACGCGTCGCGGGTGTCTTCGGACAGGTAGTTCTGAATCGAATTGATCTCGTGGTCGATGAAGTGTTTGTTGCCTTCAACATCACGGGTGAAACCACGCACACGGTAATCCACAGTCACAATGTCCGAATCGAACTGGTGAATGAGGAAATTGAGCGCTTTTAGCGGTGAAATGACACCACACGTCGACACATCGATGTCCACACGGAAGGTGGCAATGCCGTCGTCCGGGTGGATTTCCGGATAGGTGTGAACGGTGATGTGGCTCTTGTCGAGGTGAGCCAGGATGATTTCAGGCAACGGGCCCGGGGACTCTTCAATCTGGCTTTCAGTCGGGGTTACCGGCTCTTCAGAAATCAGAATCGTGACACTGGCGCCCTGAGGTTCATAGTCCTGACTGGCAATGTTCAGGATGTTGGCACCAATGATTTCGACAACTTCGGTGAGAATCTGCGTCAGGCGTTTCGCGTTGTACTCTTGATTGATGTACTCGACGTAAGCCTGCTGGTCTTGCGGGGTTTCCGCGTAGCAGATGTCATAGATGTTGAAGCTCAAGGTCTTTGTCAGGTTATAGAACCCGTGGAGCTTGAGTTTGCTTTTCACCGTTGAAAACTCTCTGTGTATGCGGCCCGGCCGCGTGATCAAGCATGCCCGTCAAGTGCGAACAACGCACCTGCGTAGGACGGTCAACACCTCTTCGCGATGGCGATTTTGGTTATCTGTTCAGGCGGATGACACGTCGGTTGACCGATCACCGCCCTGAAAAAAGTCGCGCATTATGCAGACGTCAGGAGGGGGATCCCCAGAGTCTGCACTGCTTTTATGATAGTTGAATGTCGGTTCAACCGAGTTCGATGATTTCGTAATCGTGGGTGATCGCCACGCCAGCCGCACCGAGCATGATCGAGGCCGAGCAATACTTCTCGGCGGACAGTTCGATGGCGCGCTTGACCTGGGCTTCTTTCAGGCCACGGCCCTTGACCACGAAATGCATGTGGATCTTGGTAAACACTTTCGGATCTTCGGTTGCGCGCTCGGCTTCGAGGAAGGCTTCACAGCTTTCAACAGCCTGGCGCGATTTCTTCAGAATGCTGACCACGTCGAAGTTGCTGCAACCGCCGACGCCCAACAGGAGCATTTCCATCGGGCGAACACCCAGATTACGACCACCGGCGTCCGGCGGACCGTCCATGACCACGACATGGCCACTGCCGGATTCGCCGAGGAACATGGCTTCGCCAGCCCATTGGATGCGTGCCTTCATCGCCCAGACTCCACTGTAAAAAAAGGGTCGCCAGCTTAGCACAGGGTTTTGCTCTGACAGCGCGACTGTTCCTAGGACGGATGCTCCAACTGCGTAGGTAATTTCTCGAATTTTCGACGAAGTGTCTGGTAAGCTGGCGCCAATTCGCTGGCGCCCCATGCCAGCTGTGTAGCGACCGCCTTCAGCGCCTCATAAAAAAATCAAACATCACCGTGCAGTCTTTTCGGGATACAACCATGGTTGCTATTACCCCCACACCCAAAATCAAGAACCTCGACAAGCTGTTGATGCATTGCCAACGTCGTCGCCATGCGGCCAAGAGCAACATCATTTGCGCTGGCGATCGTTCGGACACGCTGTACTTCATCATCAAGGGCTCGGTAACGATCCTGATCGAGGATGACGACGGCCGCGAGATGATCATCGCGTATCTAAACGCCGGGGATTTCTTTGGTGAACTGGGACTGTTCGAGCAGGCTGGTCAGGAGCAGCAGCGCAGCGCCTGGGTGCGGGCCAAGGTCGAGTGTGAGACTGCGGAAATCAGCTACGCGAAATTCCGCGAATTATCGCAGCAGGATCCGGACATTCTTTACGTGCTCAGCGGACAAATCGCACAACGCCTGCGCAATACCACGCGCAAGGTCGGCGATCTGGCGTTCTTCGACGTTACCGGTCGCGTGGCTCGTTGCCTGCTGGAACTGTGCAAACAGCCGGACGCGATGACCCACCCCGACGGCATGCAGATCAAGGTGACCCGTCAGGAAATCGGGCGGATTGTCGGGTGTTCGCGGGAGATGGTCGGTCGCGTTCTCAAGGATCTTGAGGAACGCAACCTGGTCAATGTGAAGGGCAAGACCATGGTGGTCTTCGGTACACGTTAAACGCGAACGCTTAAACGCTGTACATCTGCGCCAGCATTAAACGAAACAACTCATCGAGACGCGCCAAGGCCTGTGGCGCGTTGAATTTTTCATGCAGGGCAATGTGGCTTTGCGCGCGTACCCGCTGCTCCAGACCACAGGCTTCGTTGAAGCGATTGACCGCTGCCACCATCGAATCCCGCTCGTTATCCATCAGCATCGCACCGTGCACCAGCCCCACCGGACGCTGTCCGCCCTGACTCTGGCGCCAGCGCTGGGCGGTGCCGACCATTTTGCGGCCGTCGAGGTTGACGTTGAAGCGACCGTCGCAAAACGCGCCCTCGATTTCTCCCAATGACGAAGTGCCGCCCAACTCATCCAGCAATTGGCAGATCGGATCGCACAGACGGCGGTAGCCGGTTTCGATGCGGTTGAGATCGCCTTCGCTGCGAGGCGGTGCGTAAACCAGTGCGATATTGATGGTCGCGGCCGATTGCGGGACCGGTTCGCCGCCGGTTTCGCGTAGCAGCACCGGCCAGCCGGCGGCGGCAGAGACTTCGCAGGCGTGTTCGAATCCGGGTAGGCGGTTCAAGCGGCGAGGCATGACCAGAGCGCGGTCGCTGGGCTGCCAGAATAGAAGGCCGAATTCGGCGTCGCCGGCACAGATCGAGGCCAGCAAGTCCTGTTCGGCTTGCAGGCCGGCTTCGATGGTCAGGGAGGTTGGCAGCGACATAGCGGACTCCGGCAGATCTGGAATCTTTAGGGAACTGGCTGGCCTCTTCGCGGGCAGCCCGCTCCCACTGGGGGCGCGGGTGCCTGTGAAGGAGTGATCAGTCGAGGGTCGAACCACTCACCGAAACACCGCGCTCCGGGAAGAACAATCGTTGCAGCTCAGTACCCGGGCTTTCGGCGCGCATGAACGCCTCACCGACCAGGAACGCGTACACGTCGCTGATCTCCATCAGCTCGACATCGGCACGGTTGAGGATGCCGCTCTCAGTGATTACCAGACGATCACGCGGAATACGCGGCAGCAGATCGAGGGTGGTTTCCAGGCTGACGTCGAAGGTATGCAGGTTACGGTTGTTGACCCCGACCAGTGGCGTGTCGAGGGTTTTCAACGCGCGCTCCAGCTCATCGCCGTCGTGCACTTCCACCAGCACATCGAGACCAACGCCTTTTGCCACGGAAGCCAACTCGGCCATTTTCACGTCGTCCAGCGCGGAGACGATCAACAACACACAGTCGGCGCCCAGCGCACGGGCTTCGACGATCTGGTATGGATCGATCATGAAGTCCTTGCGGATCACCGGCAGCTTGCACGCGGCACGGGCCTGCTGCAGGTAGGCATCGGCGCCCTGGAAGTAATCGATATCAGTCAGCACCGAGAGACAGGTTGCCCCGCCCTTCTCGTAGCTTTTGGCGATGTCGGCGGGAACAAAGTTCTCGCGGATCACGCCTTTGCTTGGCGAAGCCTTTTTGATTTCGGCAATCACCGCCGGTTGTTTTTTCTTGGCCTGCGCCAGCAAAGCCTGGGCGAAACCACGGGGTGCATCGGCCGCCTTGGCCAGACTTTCCAGCTCACTCAGGCTGACACGAGCGCTACGCTCGGCGACTTCCTGAACTTTGCGCGCCAGAATGTTTTCCAGAACCGTCGGTACACTCATCCCTCATTCTCCACTTTGAATACCGCGGTAAAGGCACCCAGCTCCTCGAGTTTTTCCCGAGCGAGGCCGGTGTGCAGGGCGTCGTGCGCAAGCTCCACGCCCTGTTTCAAACTGCTGGCTACGTCGGCGGCGTACAGCGCTGCACCGGCGTTGAGCACAATCATTTCAGCGGCTTTCTGGCCGTTTTCAGTCTTGCGCTTGCCCAGCGCATCGCGAATCAACGCCAACGAAGCTTCCGGGCCGTCGACCGACAGGCCGTGCAGGCTCTGGCTCTTCATGCCTAGATCTTCCGGCTCGACCCAATACTCGGTGATCTCGTTGTTCTTCAGCTCGGCAACAAAAGTCGGCGCCGCCAGACTGAATTCGTCCAGACCGTCCTTCGAATGCACCACCAGCACATGCTTGCTACCCAGACGCTGCAAGACTTCAGCCAACGGGCGGCACAACGCCTGATTGAACACACCCACCACCTGATGTTTAACACCGGCCGGATTCGTAAGCGGGCCGAGCATGTTGAACAGCGTACGCAGGCCGAGATCGCGGCGCGGGCCGGCGGCGTACTTCATGGCTTTGTGGTGTGTCTGGGCGAACATGAAACCGATGCCGACGTTGTCGATGCAACGGGCGACCTGCACCGGCGTCAGGTTGAGGTAGATGCCGGCGGCTTCCAGCAAGTCGGCACTGCCACTCTTGCCCGAGACCGCGCGGTTGCCGTGCTTGGCCACGGTGCAACCTGCTGCCGCAACGACAAAAGAAGAAGCGGTGGATACGTTGAAAATATTCGCACCGTCACCGCCGGTGCCAACCACATCGACCACGCCGTCGAGGGTCTTGAGTTCGACCTGATCGGCCAGCTCACGCATCACCGATACCGCGCCGACGATTTCGTCGATGCTCTCGCTCTTCATGCGCATGGCCATCATGAACGCGCCGATCTGTGCCTCGGTGCACTGGCCGGTCATGATTTCGCGCATCACATCGCGCATTTCATCGGTACTGAGGTCGAGGTGGTCGACGATACGGCCCAGGGCTGTCTTGATATTCATGGGAAGTCCTTAGCGCGTGCCGCCGGTTTGTTTGAGGAAGTTGGCAAACAGTTCATGGCCCTGTTCGGTCAGGATCGACTCGGGATGGAACTGTACGCCCTCAATGTTCAGGGTCTTGTGACGCAGGCCCATGATTTCGTCGACCGAACCATCATCGTGTTGCGTCCACGCGGTCAGCTCCAGGCAATCGGGCAACGTATCGTGCTTGACGATCAGCGAGTGGTAGCGGGTGACGGTCAGTGGATGATTCAGGCCTTGGAAAACGCCCTTGTCCTCGTGGAATACCGGACTAGTCTTACCGTGCATCACTTGGCGGGCACGCACCACATCACCACCAAAGGCTTGGCCGATGGACTGGTGGCCGAGGCAGACGCCGAGGATCGGCAGTTTGCCGGCGAAGTGCTTGATGGCGTCGATAGAGATGCCGGCTTCGGTCGGCGTGCAAGGGCCAGGGGACACGACGATGCGCTCGGGCTTGAGCGCTTCGATTTCAGCAATGGTCAATTCATCGTTGCGCACGACTTTGACCTCGGCACCCAGCTCGCCGAGGTATTGCACAACGTTGTAAGTAAAGGAGTCGTAGTTGTCGATCATCAGCAACATGGCGTTTCGAACCTCTTGAATTCTGACTTGAAGACAGCCTTCAGATGACTTGCCCGCAGGGCGCTGCACGATGTCGGACACGCAAGTGGCGTCGGCAAAGCGGCATTTCAAACGGGCAAGGAAGGCAAAGCGATACAGATCCGGCCGGGCCGGCAGAAAAGATTCAGGCGCGCCAACGCCAACGGGCGTGTGCCTTGATGACTTGATCCAGAAGTTTGCTGGTGATCAACACGGGGAAGGTCTCGTTCATACGTTCCGGCACAGTAACTTAGCTGGGCAGAGCGTGCAATATGGCGGGGCCTTCGGGGGAGAAATCCAAGTGAGGGTTCGCGACCGATGGCACTAGGCCGGAAGTTTTTGGTACTGTCGTTTCGTTCACCTACAACAATAAATAAAACGGACTTGCTCATGATCAAACAGACGTTGTTTGTACCGCTGGCCGGCTGCTTGCTCGCTCTGGCCTGTGCCCAGGCGAATGCGGCGCCCAATCCTTATTCGAATTTCATCGTCTTCGGCGACAGCCTCAACGACGCCGGGACCTTCGCCGATAGCGGCGGCCCGGCGGGTTCTACTGAACGCTATACCAACCGTACCGGTCCGGTTTATCTGGATGGCAGCGGTGAGCTGTATTCGCTGAACTCCACCCAACTGCTGGGCGGACGCCTCGGCTTTACGGCGGATCAGACGGCCTCTTCCAGTTCGGCAGTGCGCGCCGACAATGGCCAGCCCGACGGCAACAACTGGGCGGTCGGCGGTTACCGCACGGATCAGATCCTCGATTCGATCACCACGCAATCAGCCACCGGTGAACGCACCCGCGCCGGCTACCTGCCGTCGAACGGTTTCCGTGCCGATCCGAATGCGCTGTATTACATCTCCGGCGGCGGTAACGACTTCCTGCAAGGTCGTATTCTCAGCCTGCCCCAAGCCAATGCGGCGGCAGATCGACTGGCCGATAGCGTGCAAACCCTGCAAACCGCCGGTGCCAAATACGTGATGGTCTGGTTGCTGCCTGACGTCGGTTTGACCCCGGCCATCAACGGCACGCCGTTGCAGGCGTTCAGCAGTACGCTCGCCAGCCAGTTCAACAGCCAGTTGACCACCCGCCTGCAAGGCATCAACGCCGAAATCATTCCGTTGAACATTCCGGTGCTTCTGTCCGAAGTGTTTGCCGATCCAGGACGTTTCGGCCTCGCCACAGACCAAAACCTGACCGCAACCTGCTTCAGCGGCAGCAGTTGCACGGAAAACGCCCGTTACGGCATCAACAGTGGGACACCGGATCCTAGCAAGCTGATCTACAACGACGGCGTGCACCCGACTGAAGCCGGGCAGAAACTGATTTCCGATTACGCCTATTCCCTGCTGGCAGCGCCGTGGGAATTGACGCTGCTCCCGGAAATGGCCCACGCCACCGTGCGCGCGCATCAGGATGAACTGCGCAGCCAATGGCAGGCGGACTGGGAAAACTGGCAGGCAGTCGGCCAATGGCGCGCCATTGTTTCCGCCGGCGGCCAGCACCTGGACGTCGACAGCCAAAGCAGCGGCGCCAGCGCCGACGGCAGCGGTTACAACCTCAACGTGGGTGGCAGCTATCGCCTCAATGAGGCTTGGCGCGTTGGCGTGGCAGCGGGTTTTTACCGGCAGAATCTGGAGGCCGGTCATAACGATTCGGACTACAAACTCAACAGCTATCTGGCTACAGCGTTTGCCCAGTTCCAGCAAAATCGCTGGTGGGCTGATGCCGCGCTGACTGGTGGCAAGCTCGACTACGACAACCTCAAGCGCAAGTTCGATCTGGGTGTCAGCGAGGGGGCGGAGAAAGGTGATACCGACGGCCATCTGTGGGCATTCAGTACCCGCGTCGGCTACGACATCGCCCAGCCGGGCAGTGAATGGCATCTGTCGCCATTCGTCAGCGCCGACTACGCCAGTGTCGACGTCGACGGCTACTCGGAGAAGAGCAACCGCGCCACCGCACTGACTTTCGATGATCAGGCGCGCGATTCGAAACGTTTGGGCGTGGGTATTCAGGGCAAGTACAACTTCACTCCGCAAACTCAGGTGTTCGGCGAGTACGCCCACGAGCGTGAGTACGAAGATGATGTGCAGAAGGTCAACATCGCGCTCAACACCCTGCCGGCCAACGACTTCACACTTGAGGGCTATACGCCGCAGAGTCATTTGAACCGCTTGAGTCTGGGCGTCAGCCACAAACTCACGGCGGATCTGGCGCTGCGTGGTGGGTACACATTCCGCAAGGATGATGACTTTACCCAGCAAGGGGTTAACGTCGGCGTCGTGCTGGACTTCTGAAGCGCAGGCACAAAAAAGCGGCGCCCTCTCAGGCGCCGCTTTTTTATGCGTATTCATATTCCTCTGTGGCGAGGGGATTTATCCCCGATCGGCTGCGCAGCAGTCGCAAACCGTTGTTCACGGTATACCTGAAAAATCTCTGTTGCAGGTTTCAGGGCCGCTCCGCGCCCCATCGGGGATAAATCCCCTCACCACAGAGGATCGCTCCCACAGGGTTTTGTGTTGGTTCAGGCTTCCGGGGTTTGCTCGGCCAGGGCCACGGCGCGGAACATCGCCCGACGTTTGTTCAGGGTTTCTTCCCATTCCAGCGCCGGCACCGAGTCGGCAACGATGCCGCCACCGGCCTGCACATGAAGTTCGCCGTTCTTGATCACTGCGGTACGGATGGCAATGGCGGTGTCCATGTTGCCGTTCCAGGCGAAATAACCGACCGCCCCGCCATACACACCACGCTTGACCGGTTCCAGTTCGTCGATGATTTCCATCGCGCGAATCTTCGGTGCGCCCGACAAGGTGCCCGCCGGCAGAATCGCCCGCAGCGCATCCATCGCCGTCAGCCCGGCTTTCAACTGGCCGGTGACATTGGACACGATGTGCATCACGTTGGAATAACGCTCGATGACCATCTTCTCGGTGAGCTTCACCGAACCGATTTCCGAAACGCGACCGGTATCGTTACGACCGAGGTCGATCAGCATCAAGTGCTCGGCGATCTCTTTGTCGTCCGACAGCAGATCTTCTTCCAGCGCCAGATCCGCCTCTTCGGTGGCACCGCGCGGGCGAGTACCGGCAATCGGCCGCACGGTGATCAGATTGTCTTCGACCCGCACCAGCACTTCCGGCGAACTGCCAACGACGTGAAAGTCGCCGAAGTTGAAGAAGTACATGTACGGCGTCGGGTTGAAGCAACGCAGTGCGCGGTAAAGGTCGATCGGCGCAGCCTTGAAGTCGATCGACATGCGCTGCGATGGCACGACCTGCATGCAGTCACCGGCAAGGATGTATTCCTTGATGGTGTCGACGGCTTTTTCGTAATCGTCCTGGGTGAAACTGGAGCGGAATACCGGGTCAGCCGATTGCTGCTTGCTGAAGTCCAGGCCACGACGCGGGGTGATCGGTTGGCGCAGTTTCTCCAGCAGACCCTGCAATTGCGCCTGACCTTGCTCGTAGGCATCCGCCTGAGCAGGGTCGGCCAGTACGATTGCGTGCATCTTGCCGGCGAGGTTGTCGAACACCACGACCGCATCGGAAACCATGAGCAGAATGTCCGGCACGCCCAGCGGATCAGGGTTCGGGCATTTGCCCAGACGCTTTTCCACATAACGCACGCAGTCGTAACCGAAGTAACCGACCAGACCGCCATTGAAACGCGGCAGACCGGCGATGGTCGGCACGTTGTAGCGAGCCTTGAAGGTTTCGACGAAGGCCAACGGGTCTTCGACGTCATGGCTTTCAGTCTCGACGCCATCGACGGTGATACTGACGTGATGGTCGTGAACCCGCAGCACGGTGCGGCACGGCAGACCGATGATCGAGTAACGGCCCCATTTCTCGCCACCCTGCACCGATTCGAGCAGGTAGGAGTTGGGCTGGTCAGCCAGTTTCAGGTAGATCGACAGCGGCGTGTCGAAGTCGGCCAGGGTTTCGCAGGCCAACGGAATGCGGTTGTAGCCATCAGCGGCCAAGCGCAGGAATTCTTCGCGGATCATGAGGTGCCTCGTGGTGTGAGGTGCTAATCAGTCAGGTAGGCAAACGTGCCGGCGGGCCGGCCAGGAACAAGTCAGGCGCGCCAACGCCAGCGGGCCAGGGCCTTGATGACTTTCATCCAGAGTTTGCGAGTGACCACCACGATGGCGTTTCCGGCAGGGGGTTGAACAGCGTCGGTCAACGTTATCCCACCGGCCAGATCCAGGCAACCGGGAATTAGCTTGCGCAGATCGTCAATCACCAGCGCCGGGGATTCTTCGGCGATTGGTCGGCCATGGTTATAGCCATAACTCAGCGCCACGCATTTGACCCCCGCCGCTTTTGCCGCCAGCACATCGCTGCGCGAGTCGCCGACGAACAGCGATTGCGAGGCCGGGATGTTGGCCATTTTCATCACGAAGAACAGCGCCGCTGGATCAGGCTTCTTCTGCGGCAGGGTGTCGCCGCCAATGATCCACTTGAAGTAGCGGCCGATTTTCATCTGATCCAGCAGCGGCGCGACAAAACGCTCCGGTTTGTTGGTGATCAGTGCCATCGCCACGCCCTGCTTGTGCAGCCATTTCAGGGTGTCGCGCACGCCGGGATAGACCACGGTCAGCTCATGGCTGGCGCCATAGGCTTCCATGAACACTTCCAGCGCATGTTCGGCCTCGACGTCGTCGACAGCCGAGTGATCAATACCGCCGGCCAGCGCACGACGCACCAACACTGGCGCGCCGTTGCCGACCCACTCGCGCACCGAATCGATGCCCGCAGGCTGGCGGCCGAGGCTGAGCAGCATGTTGTCCACCGCCGCCGCCAGGTCGGGAACCGAGTCGATCAGCGTGCCATCCAGATCGAACATCACCAACCGTGGCAGTTTGCCCGGGAACAGCTGCTCAAAACCGCTCATGGGCGTGCCAGTGCCAGTTCGGAACGCATCTTGTCGATGACTTCCTGATAGTTCGGCGCGTTGAAGATCGCCGAGCCGGCAACAAAGGTGTCGGCGCCAGCGGCAGCGATTTCACGGATATTGTTGACGTTGACGCCGCCGTCGATTTCCAGACGAATGTCACGGCCCGACACATCAATGATTGCCCGCGCTTCGCGCAGTTTGTCGAGGGTGCCGGGAATGAACTTCTGTCCGCCGAAGCCTGGGTTGACGCTCATCAGCAAGACCATGTCGACTTTGTCGATCACGTACTTGAGCACGTCCAGCGGGGTCGCCGGGTTGAACACCAGACCGGATTTGCAGCCGCCCTCGCGGATCAGTTGCAACGAGCGATCGACGTGCAGCGTGGCTTCCGGGTGGAATGTGATGTAAGTCGCGCCGGCTTCGATGAAGTCGCCAACAATGCGATCCACCGGACTGACCATCAGGTGCGCGTCGATTGGCGCGGTGATGCCGTACTTGCGCAATGCCGCGCAAACCATCGGACCGATGGTCAGATTGGGCACATAGTGGTTGTCCATGACATCGAAGTGGACGAAGTCGGCGCCAGCGGCGAGGACGTTGTCCACTTCTTCGCCGAGGCGGGCGAAGTCGGCGGAGAGAATCGACGGAGCAATTACGAAGGGCTGCATGACGCACCTTTTCTGAGCTAAATCACGATGGCGCGCATTGTATACCTCAAGTTTCCGCGCGCGCACCGTGACCGCGATGATCAGTAGGCCGCGCGGTAGATCTTCTCGATATCGATGGCGCTGAGCTTGCGCGGGTTGTTGCGCATCAAGCGCTCGATTCCCGCGGCCTCCACGGCCATGGCAGGGATCGCGTCTTCCGGCACACCGAAACTGCGCAGGCCGACGGGGATTTCCACCGCCACACAGAGGTCGGTCATGGCCTGCACGGCTTTGTCCGCCGCTTCGCTGGCACTCAGATGAGCGGTCTTCACGCCCATGGCCTCGGCGATATCCTGCATCCGCTCGACGCAGGCCATCTTGTTCCAGGTCATGACATACGGCAGCAGCAAGGCATTGCTGACGCCATGGGCAATGTTGAAACGCCCACCCAGTGGATAAGCCAGCGCATGCACCGCGCCGACGCCGGCATTGCCGAACGCCATGCCGGCCATCAGGCTGGCGGTGGCCATGTCTTCTCGGGCTTGCAGGTTGGCGCCGTTGGCGTAGGCCTTGGGCAGTGCGTTGGCGATCAGCTTGATGGCGCCGATGGCCAGGGAGTCAGTGATCGGCGAAGCGTTGACCGACAGATAGGATTCGATGGCGTGCACCAGCGCATCAACGCCACTGGCCGCGGTGACACTGCGCGGACAGGTCAGGGTCATTTGCGGGCTGACCAGCGCCACGTCCGGCAATAGATAGTCGCTGACGATGCCTTTCTTCAGTTGCGCAACCTTGTCGGAAAGGATGGCGACGTTGGTCACTTCCGAACCGGTGCCGGCGGTGGTCGGGATGGCGATCAGCGGCGGGCCTTTGCGTGGCACCTGTTCGACGCCGAACAGATCTTCCAGCGCGCCGTGATAACCGGCATAGGCCGCGACACTCTTGGCGATGTCGATGGCACTGCCGCCACCGAGACCGATCAAGCCGTCATGCCCACCCTCGCGATATACACGCATGCAGTCTTCGACGATGGCGATTTCCGGATCCGGCAGCACGCGGTCGAAAATCTCGTACTCGCGCCCACCCAATTGCACCAGCGCCAGCTCCACGGTGCCGGACTTGACCAGCGCGGCGTCGGTGACGATCAGCGGATTGTCGATATCGAGACGGGTGAGTTCGGCCGCCAGTTGCTCGATGGCCCCCGCGCCGGTGATCAATTTGTGAGCGATTTTGAACTGGGAAAGACTCATCGTGCGCAGCCTCTTATAGATGTGGGAGCTGGGCACAAGATTAGCTGGAGATTTGGGGTTGTCTGCTATTCAGGTCGTGAATGACCCATCAAGGGCAAGATCAACAGCCCCTCACCCTAGCCCTCTCCCGGAGGGAGAGGGGACTGACCGAGTTGTACTCTCGAAGTACATCGACCTGAATTACCGAGTCGAACTCAGGCCTTGAACAGCACAACGATCTGCTCCCTTCCCCCTCGCCCCCTTGGGGGAGAGGGCTGGGGTGAGGGGGTAAGCTTTTGATCTGGCCCTTAAACCTGAGCGGTACGCAGTTTTTCGCTACGGCCGCGTAGCCATTCCAGGGTCAGCAGGAGGATGACGGAGAACGCGATGAGCAACGTAGCAGCCGCCGCAATCGTCGGACTCAAATTCTCACGAATCCCGCTGAACATCTGCCGAGGCAACGTCGCCTGCTCGGGACCTGCAAGAAACAGCGTCACCACCACCTCATCAAACGACGTCGCAAAGGCAAACAGCGCACCGGAAATCACCCCCGGCGCAATCAGCGGCAAAGTCACCCGACGGAACGCGGTCAACGGCGAAGCGCCAAGGCTGGCCGCGGCACGCACCAGATTGTGGTTAAACCCCTGCAACGTCGCCGACACCGTGATGATCACAAACGGCACACCCAGCACCGCGTGCACAACGATCAACGAGAAGAAGCTATTACCTAGCCCCAGCGGTGCAAAGAACAGGTAACTCGCCACACCAATAATCACCACCGGCACCACCATCGGCGAAATCACCAGCGCCATCACCAGTGCTTTGCCGGGGAAGTCGCCCCGGGTCAGGCCGATCGCCGCCAGCGTGCCGAAGATCATCGCCAGCACCGTCGCGGCCGGGGCGACGATGATGCTGTTCTTCAGCGCGCGCATCCATTCCGCCGAGGCGAAGAAGTCGTGATACCACTGCAGCGAGAAGCCTTGCAGCGGGTACACCAGAAAACTGCCCGAGTTGAACGACAGCGGCACGATCACCAGCACCGGCAGAATCAAAAACAGCAAAATCAAGCCGCAGAGGATCCGCAAGCTGTAGAACCACACCAGTTCGATGGGCGACATATAAGGACTCAGCATTTCAAATTCCCCTTAGCTCAGGCGCAGGCGACTGGCGCCCACCAGCCAGCTGTAAATCAGATAAAGCACCACGGTCGCCAGCAGCAACAGCCCGCCCAGCGCGGTGGCCATGCCCCAGTTGATGCTGGTGTTGGTGTAGAACGCGACGAAGTAGCTGACCATCTGATCGTTCGGGCTGCCGAGCAGCGCCGGGGTGATGTAGTAGCCGATAGCGAGGATGAACACCAACAGGCACCCGGCGCCGACACCGGCATAGGTCTGCGGGAAATACACGCGCCAGAAACTGGCGAACGGATGGCAGCCCAGCGAGATCGCCGCACGCATGTAGGTCGGCGAGATGCCTTTCATCACGCTGTAGATCGGCAGGATCATGAACGGCAGCAGGATGTGCACCATCGAGATGTAGACGCCCGTGCGGTTGAACACCAGTTCCAGCGGTTTATCGATGATGCCCATGGCCAGCAGCGCGCTGTTGATCAGACCGCCCGATTGCAGCAGCACGATCCACGCCGCGACCCGCACCAGGATTGACGTCCAGAACGGCAGCAGCACCAGAATCATCAACAGGTTGCTCTGGCGCGATGGCAGGTTGGCCAGCAGGTATGCCAGTGGATAGGCGAGCAGCAGGCAGATCACGGTGATGACCAGACCCATCCAGAAGGTGCGGGCGAAGATGTCCAGGTAGATCGCCTGATCCGGGGTCGCCGGGGCGATTTCACCGAGGTCGTCGATGCGGTGATCGACCGATGCCAGCAAGTAATACGGCGTAATGCTGCTGGTGTTGCGTTTCACCGCTTGCCAGTAGGCCGGATCGCCCCAACGTTCGTCGAGTGCTTCCAGTGCTTCTTTATAAGAGGCCGGTTCGCTGGCAAATGGCAGCGCCCGGGCAGTTTTGGTCAGCAGGCTGCGATAGCCGGCCAACTCCATGTTCAAGCGCTTCGACAGATCGCCCAGTGTCTGGTTTTTGCGCGCTTCGGCGAGGTCTTCGCCGGCCGCTTTGTACACCGGTTCAGCGGGCAGGCCACGGCCGTCCCAACTGGCGATGGCCGCCACGGTGCGCGGCATGCCGCCGACCACTTCCGGGTTGCCGACGCTTTTGTAGAGCAGCGCCACGATCGGCACCAGAAACACCAGCAACAGAAACAGCACCAACGGCGCAA
Source organism: Pseudomonas sp. NPDC087639 (assembly GCF_044743385.1). Taxonomy (NCBI): domain Bacteria; kingdom Pseudomonadati; phylum Pseudomonadota; class Gammaproteobacteria; order Pseudomonadales; family Pseudomonadaceae; genus Pseudomonas; species Pseudomonas sp. NPDC087639. The sequence goes on from NZ_JBIUWI010000044.1 coordinate 25,149, forward strand.
TCAACGCCTGGGCTTTCCAGCGGTTGACCCGCTCGGCGCGCTTGAGCTTCTGCTTCAAGGTGGGGCTGGCGCCCTCGTTCAGGGGAACGGCGATGGCCATGACGTACTCCGCAAATCTTTGATCGTTACAGAGGTGGCGAACCACCTCTGTTGTGTTGGAACACAGCTACCTGTGGGAGCGAGCTTTCCTGAGAAAGCGAACCTTGTGGCGAGGGGATTTATCCCCGATGGGTTGCGAAGCAGCCCCAAAACCACGCAGCTCGGTGTGTCAGGAAGGTTGGAGTCTCAGGTTCTACGACTGCTGCGCAGCCGATCGGGGATAAATCCCCTCGCCACAAAAGCACCCATCGCCATCTCCCATGCAGGTGAAACAGTGGTTACTTCGCCGCCCAGGAGTTGAAGCGCTGTTCCAGTTGCTCGCCGTTGTCAGCCCAGAAGCTGACGTCGATCTGCACCTGGTTGGCGATGTTTTCCGGGGTAGTCGGCATATCTTTCAGCACATCCTTGCTCAGCAACGGAACAGCCTGGGTGTTGGCCGGGCCGTAAGCGATGTTTTCCGAGTAGGTCTTCTGCTGCTGCGGCTGTACCGAGTAGGCGATGAACTTCTTCGCCGCTTCAGCACGCTTGGCGTCCAGACCTTTCGGGATGGCCCACGCGTCAAAGTCGTAGATACCGCCGTTCCACACCACTTTCAGGTTCGACTCTTTCTGCACGGCAGCGATGCGACCGTTGTAGGCAGAGCTCATCACCACGTCGCCGGAAGCGAGGTATTGCGGCGGTTGTGCGCCGGCCTCCCACCACTGAATGCTTGGCTTCAGCTCGTCGAGTTTCTTGAATGCGCGATCCTGACCACCCTTGCTCGCCAGCTCTTTGTAGACGTCTTTAGGCGCCACACCATCAGCCATCAAAGCGAATTCGAGGGTGTACTTGGCGCCTTTACGCAGGCCACGTTTGCCCGGGAATTTCTTGGTGTCCCAGAAATCGGCCCAACTGGCCGGCGCGGTTTTCAGCTTGTCGGCGTTGTAGGCGAGTACGGTCGACCAGACGAAGAAACCTACGCCGCACGGCTGAATCGCGCCTTTGACGTAGTCTTCGGTTTTGCCGAACAGCGCCGGGTCGAGTTGCTCGAACATGTCTTCGTCGCAGCCACGGGACAGCTCTGGCGATTCAACTTCGACCAGATCCCACGACACGCTCTTGGTGTCGACCATGGCTTTGACCTTGGCCATTTCGCCGTTGTACTCACCGGCGACGATTTTGCCGTTACCCGCCGCTTCCCACGGTGCATAGAAGGCTTTGACTTGCGCCGCCTTGTTCGCCCCGCCAAACGACACCACGGTCAAATCCGGGCCAGCGGCCATTGCGCTGGCCGCACCCATCAGGCCCAGGGTCAGGGCGGTGAACTTCAGGGATCTCAACATTTATTGTTCTCTCCACGTGCAGGGTTGGTGTTGGTATTGCGGGGGGCGATCAGTTCGCCTCTAACAGCGGATCAAGCGCGCGAACGTGCTCGACCTGCCAGCCAAGCGGAACCACGTCACCAACCGCGAGCGCGGGATCGAGCTCGGCAATCGGTTGTTTCACGAAGAAGTCGGTCTTGCCGCAGACTTCCAGGCGCACCCGGACGTGGTCGCCCAGATAGATGAATTCCGCCACCCTCCCTGAGAAGCGGTTGACGCATTGGTCGCTGGAACCGTTGAGACTGACGCGCTCCGGGCGAATCGACAGGGTCACTGGCTCGCCGGTCTGGCCGACGTTGACCGCCAGTGCCTCGACCTTCTCGCCACGGCCCAACTCGACCACGCAACGCTCACCGCTCTGGCTGAGCAAACGACCGTTGAGGCGATTGTTCTCGCCGATGAAGTTGGCGACGAAGGTGTTTTTAGGCTCTTCGTACAGCGTGCGCGGCGGCGCGATCTGCTGAATTTCGCCTTGGTGGAACACGGCGACGCGATCGGACATGGTCAGCGCTTCGCCCTGATCGTGGGTTACGTAGACCACGGTCACGCCGAGGCGCTGGTGCAGATGCTTGATCTCCATCTGCATGTGTTCACGCAGTTGTTTGTCGAGGGCGCCGAGGGGTTCGTCCATCAGCACCAGTTGCGGCTCGAACACCAACGCGCGGGCCAGGGCCACACGCTGTTGCTGACCGCCGGACAACTGCGCCGGGTAGCGCGAAGCGAACGCGTCGAGCTGCACCATGCTCAGGACTTTCTTGACCTTGTCGGCGACGTCACTCTTGTTCAGGCCACGCACGGTCAGCGGGAACCCGAGGTTTTCGGCGACGGTCATGTGCGGGAACAGTGCGTAGTTCTGGAACACCATGCCGATGTCGCGCTTATGCGGCGGCACGTTGTTGATCGCGCGCCCGGCCAAGAGGATTTCGCCAGCGGTCGGCGTTTCGAAACCGGCGAGCATCATCAGGCTGGTGGTCTTGCCGGAACCGGACGGCCCGAGCAGGGTAAGGAATTCGCCTTTGCGAATGTCCAGGTTGAGGTCTTTGACGATCAGGTTCTCGCCGTCGTAGCTCTTCTGCACTCCACGAAAGCTGACCAGCACATCACTGGCCCCTGCGTTTGTATCGACCTGGCTCATACCCACACCTTTGTTGTTGATGACTGCTTGTGTACCAAGCCTAGTGGCTGGCGGCAGGCACGCAAATCGGGGCGCAGGAGAGAATTGGCTCAGCGGGATGGAGGGTTGGGGGTAGGGATTGCCCTACAAGGATGGCGCTAATGGATAAGGCAATGACAAGCGTCAAGCTGTAAGCCGCCAGCCAAGGCAAAAGCGCCTGTCGCTAATGGATATGCCTCCATTTACGAACTCGAAGGCGATCCCCTGTAGGAGCGAGCCTGCTCGCGATAGCGTTCTGTCAGGCAACACTTCTGTGATTGATCCTTTGCTATCGCGAGCAGGCTCACTCCTACAGTTTTGACTGCGGTGTGGCTCAGAGGAGTTTGTGTTCCATCGCGTACTTCACCAACTCGGCCAGCGAAGTGATGTTGAGCTTCTGCATCAGCCGCGCCTTGTGGGTGCTGATGGTCTTGCTGCTCAGGGCCAATTGCTGGGCGATGTCGTTGACGTTGGCGCCCTGGGCCAAGCGCTCGAACACCGAGAACTCGCGCTCGGACAACAATGAATGCAACGGCCGCGCATCGGTCAGGCCGACCTCGAAGACCATGCGGTCGGCCAGATCCGGGTCGATGTAGCGCCCACCCGCCGCGACTTTGCGGATGGCCGTCAGCAACAGCGCCGGATCGCTGTCCTTGGTCGCATAACCCGCAGCGCCAACCTTCAAGGCGCGAGCAGCCATTTGCGCCTCGTCGTGCATCGACAACACCAGAATCGCCGGCGGATTTTTCAGCGCACGGATTCGCGGGATCGCTTCCAGGCCGTTGACGCCTGGCATGGAGATGTCCAGCAGCACCACTTCGCACGGCACATGGCGCAGGGTTTCGAGCAGTTGTTCACCATTGCTCGCCTCTCCCACGACTTGCAGGTCCTTGGCCAGGCCGATCAATTGCTTGATGCCTTCACGGACGATGGTGTGGTCTTCGGCTACCAGTACACGGATCACGTTGTTCTCCAGATTCAGTCAAACCTCATCCACCGGCACCCAGACATTCAGACTGGTGCCCTCCCCCGGCTCACTCTCAAGCACCAGACGCCCCCCCATGATCAGCACCCGTTCACGCATGCCCACCAAGCCAAACGAAGTCGGTCGACCGGCAGCGGCGACAAATCCTACGCCATCATCGCTGACCGTCAGACACAATTCATCGCCTTCCAGCGCCAGCGTCAGTTCCACAGTATGCGCCTGGGCATGACGCATGACGTTGGTCAGCGCCTCCTGCAGGATGCGGAACAGGCCAATCGCCTTGGCATCGCTGAGCGGCGGCAGATTGTCCGGCACCTGCACCAGACACGGAATCTGCGTGCGCGCCTCGAACCGGCGCGCCTGCCACTCAATCGCTGACGCAATCCCCGCATCGAGAATCGGCGGGCGCAATGCGGTCGCTACATCACGCACCAACTGGAACAACTGAGCGATCAGGCGCTTCATGCTGTTCAACCTGTCGTGCAGACCAGGGTCGAGTTGCGCGTAGGCCAGTTCGCACATCGATGTCTCCAGTTTCAGCACCGTCAGCATCTGCCCCAGCTCATCGTGTACTTCCCGGGCAATCCGCGCCTTCTCTTCTTCGCGCACGCTCTCAAGGTGTGCCGACAGCTCGCGCAGTTGCTCACGCGATGCCGCCAGCTCCAGCTCGATGCGCTTGCTCTCGGTAATGTCCCAGACGATGCCGTCCCAGACATAAGCGCCATCTTCAAGCTGCCGGGTGATCGCTTTGATCTCGGCCCAGCGCTGCTCGCCCTGTCGTGTGAGAATTCGCCCCTGCCACGACCAGTCGCTATCGGTGTCCAGCGCCTGATCCTGGGTGCGGTGATAACTGGCCTTGTCATCCGGATGCACCAGACTGCGCAGGCCCATGTCGCGGTGGGCAATAGCGGCCGGCGCGTAGCCAACCAGACTTTCGCTGCCCTCACTGATGTAGGCAAAGTCGATCTGCCCGGTGACCGGCGCCCGCTCCAGGCGGAACACCAGGCCCGGTACATTGGCGGCGATGCCTTGAAGGCGCGCTTCACTTTCCTGCAACGCCGCGAGTGCGCGACGGCGCTCGGTGACGTCGTTGAGATAGACCACCAAATACTCGCTGTCGCGAAAACGCAGGAAACTCAGCGATACATCCGCCGGCAAAATACTTCCATCGGCACGCACACAGCTTGTCTCAAAACTCAGCGGCCCTTCTTCACTGGCACGCGCGCGTTTCCACAGATTGAGCCAGCGGTCCATGTGCAGACCCGGTTCGAAATCAATCAGCGGTCGCTCGATCAGCCCGCCCGAGGGGTAGCCGAGCATGTTTTCCGCCGCCCGGTTGGCGTAGCGCACATGGCTGTCCCAGTTGACCCAAAGAATGCCGACAGTGCTTTGATCGATGGAAAACTGCGTCAGGCGCAGCGCTTCTTCGCTGGCGGCGCGCAAGGCGATGTCTTCACGCGCGGCGAGCAGGCGTTGTTCGAGGCTGTGCTGCTGGCGCCGCTGCCAGAACACGATCGCCACGCAACTGAGCAGCATGACCGCGAACAACAGACTGAGGTTCTGCCAGAACCCCGGCGATTCCGACAACCGTGGATATTTGGGTTGCAGCCATTGATTGTGCAGGCGCTCCAGATCCTTGGCCGGGATCGAGCGCAGCGCGCTCTGGACGATGCCGGCCAGCTCAGGCCAGTCCCGGCGCGAAGCGACTCGCAACAATTGCGGCAGGCCGATATCGCCGACCACTACCAGTTCAGCGAACTCCGGTTCTGCCGACAACCGCCCGAGTTGCGCTTCATCGACCACCGCGTAAGACGCCTGCTGACTCAACAACAATTGCAGCGCTTGACGCTCCAGCGGCACGCCTTGCAGGTTCAGGTGTGGATAGTTGCCGCGCAGATAGTCGGCGGTGGTGCTCGGCATGCGCACGGCGACGCGGGTCTGGCCATCGAGTTTTTCCAGATCCACCACACCCCCGGCCTTCTGGTCGCTGACCACCAGTTGCGGCACACGCATGTACGGATCGGAAAACTGCCACAAACGAAGGGCGCTCGGTGTCTGGGTCAGACCAGGGGCGATGTCGATCTCGCCATCGAGTGCAGCCGCTTCCAGTTGCGCCAGATCCTGAAAATTGCGCCAGCTCAATTCGACATTAAGGGCTTTGGCCAGCAATTTCATCAGCTCGACGTTGGCTCCGGACAGCCGCTGCAAACGCCGATCGTATTGCGCATACGGCGCCTGCAGCACCAATCCGACCCGCAATTCGTTGTGTTGCGCGAGCCATTGCTGCTCGCTCGCTGACAACTGCGCAACGTGTGCCGGTGGCGCAGGCGCCGCCCAGCCCATCAAGGGAAGCCACAAACAGCCGATAACCCACAGGCAGCAAAATCGCTTCATTGAAGTCTCATACACTGACAAATTCTGACCAACCCATTAGGCTGCCGGGATACTTTCTGGCCTGGAATAACCGATGCCCTCTGTCTACCGCCTGGCAATGCCAGCATTGTGCCTGTCGCTGATCCTGCCTTGTGCGTTTTCTGTCCACGCGGCCGACCCGGCCCCTGCCGCCCCTGCGGAAAAATCCGCCGAAGAAAAACCGGCCGAGCGCCAACCACTGCTTGAGCGTAGTCAGGAAGAGGCCGCGGCACTGGAACGTAAAGTCCCGGCGCAAGAACAGCAACAGCTTCAAGCCGGCAGCGACACTTTCCTCGCCTTGTGGAAACCGGCCAACACCGCCGAACCGAAAGGCGCGGTGATTATCGTCCCCGGTGCTGGCGAAACCGCTGACTGGCCACAAGCAATCGGCCCGTTGCGGAGCAAATTGCCGGACGCCGAATGGAGCAGTCTGAGTATCACCCTGCCCGATCTGCAAAGCGATGCCATCGCTCCGCGCGTAATTGAAGCCGTTGCTGCGCCGAAAGCCCCCGAAACAGGCAGCAAGGACGCCACCACCGCGCAGCCGATCGAACAAGCAGCAGGCGGTGAGGCCGAAGTCGCCGACCAGGTGATCGCCGAAACGACTGAAGAACAATCCAAAGCCGATGCCGAACGCATCTTCGCGCGCATCGACGCCGCCATTGCCTACGCCGAACAGCAAAGTGCGCGGCGCATTGTCGTGCTCGGTCATGGAACGGGCGCGTATTGGGCGGCGCGTTTCTTGAGCGAGCGGCAAACGGCGCAGGTGGAGAAATTCGTCATGGTCGACGCGCAAGCACCGGCCAAGGCCAGACCGCCGCTGGCGGAACTGACCCCGACGCTGAAACTGCCGACCGCTGATATTTTCTACATGGACAAAGCGCTGGATCGCAACGCGGCGCTGGAGCGCATGCAGGCGAGCAAGCGCTTGAAGACGTCGGCGTTCAGCCAAGTGGCGCTCAAGGCGTTACCGGATAACAAGGCTGAGCAGGAACAGTTGTTCCGTCGGGTGCGTGGCTGGTTGAGCCCACAGAACACAGACTGACCCAAAAGCAAAAGATCGTCCGAAGGCTCAGGCCGCGATCGGACGATCTTTTGATCTTGAAACCGCCTAACGAAAATCCCGCCGTTCACGAATCAACGTGTAGGCATTGTGCAACTCGCGGGTCTTATCGGTCGCCTCTCGCACCTGCATCGGCGTTGCACCGCTGCCGGCAATCTTGTCCGGATGATGACGGCTGAGCAGACGTCGATAAGCTCGTTTGATTTGCGCCGGTTCGCTGCTCGCCGACACACCGAGCAATCGCATCGCTTCCTGATAGCTTACCGCCGCACTGACGATGGGCCGTTTGCCGGGCTCGTAATCACTGGCCAACGCCTGCACCTGATGCGTCGTCCAGCCCAGCCATTTACCCCACTGCGCCAACAATTCCCGCTCGCTGACGCCGGCACGACCATCGGCCCAGACCATCCGCCAACACGCGCGCAACACGCCTTCGGCCGCATGCGGCTGCGCACTCAGACGCCGTAGATAACCGCGAAGATTATCGTCCCCGGACTTGCCGCGATTGAACGCCGCAATCGCCCGGCGCGTCGCCGGCTCGCTCATCTCCAGCGCGCGCATCTCATTGCGCGCCTGCTGGATATGTCCATCCGTCACCCGTCCGTCACTCTTGGCCAGACGCCCGAGCAACACGAACAACAATTCGTCGTTGCGCAGCATCGGCCGACCACCGAGTTTCTCCCGCAGATGCCCCCAGCTCTGCAAATGCAGACGCCGATCCAGCGCCTGCCCCAACAAAGCCCCAAGCATGGCCCCCGGAATGCTGGCAATCGCAAAACCCGCTCCGGCTCCAATCAGAGTCCCTGGCCACAACATATCAGCGACTCGCTTCTATCAAGGTTTCAGCTTCGGCCAGACGCTCATGCGTGCCGACATCCACCCAATGACCTTTCAGGCGCTCGCCCGTCACCTGCCCATCCGCCATGGCCTTGCGCAGTAGCGGTGCCAGCTTGAAGGCACCGTCCGCGCAGCCGTCGAACAGTTGCGGATGGATCACGGCGATACCGCTGTAGGTCAGGGTCGCGGCAGTCGGCTGGCCGTCGATGACCTGACCGTCTACCAAAGAAAAATCACCTGTCGGGTGATGCGCCGGATTGTCCGCCAGCACCAGATGCGCCAGACCGGTGATCGGCTGGTGCAGCACGCTGAAATCGTAATCGGTCCAGATATCACCGTTCACCACCAGGAACGCATCATCGCCGAGCAATGGCAGCGCACGGAAAATCCCGCCGCCGGTTTCCAGCGGCTCGCCTTCCGGCGAGTACTGGATGCTCAGACCAAACTGCGAACCGTCGCCCAGGTAATCCTCGATCTGCTGACCGAGCCAGGCATGATTGATTACTATCTCGCTGAAACCCGCCGACGCGAGGGCACGCAGGTGATATTCGATCAACGGGACGCCGCCGGCACGTACCAGCGGTTTCGGCGTGGTCAGGGTCAGCGGGCGCATACGCTCGCCTTTGCCTGCCGCCAGAATCATTGCTTTCATGCCGTCGCTCCACCACGCAGGCTGGTGAACAGCGCTTGCAGTTCGGCCAGCTCAGGACGACGGGCGATCACTGCTTCTATATAGGAGAAGAAGCGCGGTACGTCGGCGAGGTAACGCGGTTTGCCATCGCGATGGCAGATGCGAGCGAAAATGCCGATGACTTTCAGGTGACGCTGCACGCCCATCAGGTCGCTGGCGCGCAGGAAGTCTTCGAAATCCGGCTGCACGGGAATGTTCAGTGCCGAGGCTTGCTGCCAGTAAGTTTCCAGCCAGCCACGGACGCGCTCTTCAGGCCAACTGAGGAAGGCGTCCTTGAACAGGCAGGTCACGTCGTAGGTCACCGGGCCGTAGACCGCATCCTGAAAATCCAGCACGCCGGGGTTCGGCTCGCTGAGCATCAGGTTGCGCGGCATGTAGTCGCGGTGCACCAGCACTTTCGGTTGGGCCAGAGCACTGTCGATCAGCAAATCGCTGACGTGTTGCCACTGTTGCTGTTGGGTCGAATCGAATTCGATACCCAATTCACGCTTCACGTACCACTCGGGAAACAGTTCCAGCTCACGACGCAGTAATGCAACGTCGTAACTCGGTAACGGTGCGACCATCGGCAACTGCTGAAAAGCCAGCAGCGCTTGCAGGGCATCGCTGAACAATGCGTCGGCATTTTCGCCATCGATCACGTCCAGATAGGTCTTGTTACCCAGGTCATTGAGCAAAAGAAATCCGCGTTCGAGGTCTTCGGCATAAATTTTCGGCACATTTATTCCGGATTTCGCCAGCAAAAAGGCGATATCCACGAACGGTTTGCAGTTTTCCTGGGGCGGCGGCGCGTCCATTACGACGAAACTGCGACCCGCGCCTTCCCAACGGAAGTAACGGCGGAAACTCGCGTCGCTACTGGCCGCGGTCAACGTGGCCGGGGGCACGGCGCCCCAGCCCTGATCTGCAAAGAGGATTGCCAACTGTTCATCGAGCCAAACTTTCAGGTGTTGCAAGCGTACATCTTGGTCAGGCATTGCAAGGGTCTCCGACGGCGCTAGCCGTCAAGCGGGTCATGCTTTATTATCCAGCATCTTTTTCAGACCATCGAGAGGCGTGCGGCCCACCACCGCGGGCAGATGGCACGCAGGAAGCCCGGACTAATAAGATGGCATTGAAATCCCCCGCGTTTCGTAAAAAATTTCCGTTGTTGGTAACCGGCAGTCTGCTGGCTATGCAACCTCTGGCCAGTCAATTCGTTGTTGCCGCCGAGCAGTATGACTGCTCCGTCTCGGCTTCGGGTGGTTGGGACTGTGCGCCCAAGACGCCGGCGGCTGCATTGCCACCGCGTCCAGTGCATGACGGCAGTGCCGTCAGCGCCACCGGCGAAGCCCCGAGCGACAAGGGTTCGGTTGCCGACACTGGCGCCAAGCCAGCGCTGGTCACCGAAGCCAAAGGCCGTGGTTTGAAATCCCGTAGCGAAGACTTCAGTCACCTCGACTGGGTTCCGCGCGAGAAGCTCACCGCCGCCCAATTGGCCGAGACGGGTCCTTACTGCTCTGGTGCTTATATCGAACCGATTCGTCCTGGCATGAATGACAAGACGAATAAAAGCGATGCTCCGACCTTTATCGGCGCAAAAGCTTCGCGCTATAACACCGATGATCAAGTCGGTACGCTGGCCGGTGATGTCGTCCTGCGTCAGGGCAGCATGCAGGTCGAGTCCGACGAGGCCAGCCTGTATCAGGCCGAGAGCCGCGCCGAACTCAATGGCGACGTGCGCATCCGTGACAACGGCGCGCTAATCGTCGGCGACCACGCCGATGTGCAACTCGACACCGGTGAAGCCAAGGTCGATAACGCCGAATACGTGATGCACAAGTCGCGCATTCGCGGTAACGCGCTGTACGCCAAACGTGCCGAAAACGCGATCATCCGTCTCAAGGACGGCACGTACACCACGTGCGAACCGAACAGCAACGCCTGGCAGCTCAAGGGCAACAACATCACCTTGAACCCGGCCACCGGCTTCGGTACCGCGACCAACGTGACGCTGCGCGTAAAAGACATTCCGATCCTTTACACGCCATACATCTACTTCCCGATCGATGACCGTCGCCAGTCGGGCTTCCTGCCGCCGACCATCGGCACCGGCACCGATACCGGCTTCATGCTGGTCACGCCGTACTACTTCAACCTGGCGCCTAACTACGACGCCACGTTGTACCCGCGTTACATGAGCAAGCGTGGCATGTTGGTGGAAGGCGAGTTCCGTTACCTGACCAAGTCCAGCGAAGGCCAGTTCGGCGCTGCGTACCTGAACGATGACGACACCGAACGCAGCAAGCAGACCGACTACGAAAAAACCCGCTACATGTACAACTGGCAGCACAAGGGTGGTCTCGACTCCCGCGTGCTCACCGAAGTTGACTACACCAAGATCAGCGATCCGTATTACTTCCAGGATCTGCAGACCGATCAGATTGGTGTGAAGTCCAGCGACTTCGTGAATCAGCAAGGTGCCGTTACCTATCGTGGCGACAGCTACACCGCTCGCTTGAATGCTCAGCAGTACCAGTTGGCGACCGTTTCGAGCATCACACCGTATGGTCGTCTGCCGCAGATCACTTTCAATGGTCAGCTGCCGTATCATCCGGAAGGTTTGGATTTCGATTACGAGACCGAGCTTGTGCGGTTTGAGCGTGATCTGAAAAGCGGGACCTTCACTCAGGAAGATGGCGTTACGACAGAGCCTCGTCTGGACAATAACGTAACTGGTTTGGCCCGTGCCAATGGCGACCGACTGAATCTGAAGCCAGGTGTAAGCCTGCCGATGAACTGGACCTATGGCTTCCTGAAGCCATCGCTGAAGTATCAGTACACCCAGTATCAACTGGACCTGGACGGTACCGGCAAGTCGCAGATTGATGCGATGTCCGCCGAGCAACAAAAGCTCAATGGCAAGTTCGGTAGCAATCAAAACCGTGGCGTTCCAATCGCCAGCATCGACAGCGGCCTGTACTTCGACCGCAACACGTCGTTCTTCGGCAAGAACTACCGTCAGACTCTGGAACCGCGCCTGTTCTATCTCTATGTCCCAGAGAAAGACCAGTCTGACATTCCGGTTTTTGACACAGGCGAATACACCTTCAACTACGCCTCGCTGTTCCGTGACAACCGCTTCTCAGGCTCCGACCGCGTCGGCGACGAGAACAAACTGTCGCTCGGCGTGACCAACCGCTGGATCGAGGACGATGGTTTCGAGCGTCAACGCATCAGCGTCGGTCAGGCCCTGTACTTCAAGGATCGCGAAGTTCAACTGCCAGGTATCGATGCAAAAACCCGTGACGACGCGAAATCCAACGTTTCGCCTTACGCACTGGAATACGAATACCGCTGGAACCGCGATTGGCGCACCACAGCCGACTACAACTGGGATCCGGACAGCCGCAGCCCACGTTCCGGCAGTGCGATGTTCCACTACCAGCCTGAAGACAACCCGAACAAGGTCATCAACGCCGGCTATCGCTATCGCAATGACCAGGTTCGTTACGACCAGAACACCGGTAAATGGTCGGTGGGTGGTGGTGACTACGGCACGCCGGGCACGCCTGGCTACGTGAAGGACTACTACAAGATCCAGCAGCATGACTTCTCGGTCATCTGGCCGATCGTTCCACAATGGAACGCGATCAGCCGCTGGCAGTACGACTACAACCGTAACCGTACCCTGGAAGCCTTCGGTGGTTTCGAGTACGACAACTGCTGCTGGAAACTGCGCCTGATCAACCGTTACTGGGTTTCCTATGACGAGTTCAGTCAGGAAGCTCCGCAAAACGAAAAAGGCGACCATGGCGTCTTCCTCCAAATTGTTCTGAAGGGACTCGGTGGCCTCACTGGCGCCAAGGTAGAGAGCTTCCTCGACAAAGGCATTCAAGGTTATCGTGAACGTGAAGACCAAGCTTTCTGATTGTCTGCGCCCGCTGATGCTGGGCGCGTTGTTCCTGGGTACTGCGGCCAACGCCGCAGTACAGTCCATCGATAAAGTGGTAGCGATCGTCGACAACGACGTGGTCATGCAGAGCCAACTGGACCAGCGCGTCCAGGAAGTTCAGCAGACCATCGCCAAGCGTGGCGGCGGCTCGCCACCTCCAGGCGTACTGGATCAGCAGGTGCTCGAACGCTTGATCGTCGAAAACCTGCAATTGCAGATCGGCGAACGTTCCGGCATTCGTATCACCGATGAAGAACTGAACCAGGCTGTCGGCACCATCGCACAGCGCAACAACATGACTATTGACCAGTTCCGCGCCGCCCTGGCTCGCGATGGCCTGTCTTACGACGACGCCCGTGACCAGATCCGTCGCGAGATGATCATCAGCCGTGTGCGTCAGCGCCGCGTAGCCGAACGCATTCAGGTGTCCGAGCAGGAAGTGAAGAACTTCCTCGCCTCCGACCTGGGCAAGATGCAACTGTCCGAAGAACTGCACTTGGCCAACATCCTGATCCCGACCCCGGAAAGCGCCAACTCTGAAGCGATTCAGAATGCTGCGCGTCAGGCCATGGAGGTTTACCAGCAGCTCAAGCAAGGCGCCGACTTCGGTCAATTGGCCGTGGCCAAATCCGCCAGCGACAACGCACTGGAAGGCGGCGACATGGGCTGGCGTAAAGCTGCTCAACTGCCACCGCCGTTCGATCGCGAGTTGAGCAGCATGGCAGTCGGTGACGTGACTCAGCCGGCACGCACTCCAGGCGGTTTCATCATCCTGAAGCTGTTGGCCAAGCGCGGTGGCGAAGCCCAGACCCGTGATGAAGTGCATGTGCGCCACATCCTGGTCAAGCCGAGCCCGATCCGCGACGAAGCCAAGACCAAAGCCTTGGTTCAGTCGTTGTATGAGCGCATCGTGGTAGGCGAAGATTTCGCCACCCTGGCGAAAAGCTACTCCGAAGACCCGGGCTCCGCGCTTAACGGCGGCGACCTGAACTGGATCGACCCGAACGTATTGGTGCCGGAATTCCGCGAAGTGATGGCCAAGACCCCACAAGGTCAGCTGTCCAAGCCGTTCCAGACTCAATACGGCTGGCATGTTCTGGAAGTCCTTGGCCGTCGCGCCACCGACAGCACCGAACAGGCTCGCGAACAGCAGGCCATGACCGTACTGCGTAACCGCAAATACGACGAAGAGCTGCAAACCTGGCTGCGTCAGATCCGTGACGAAGCGTACGTAGAGATCAAACTCCCTGGTGCAGACCAGGCAGCGCAGTGAAACCCAAGCGTTTCGCGCTGACACCCGGCGAACCAGCCGGCATCGGTCCCGACCTATGCCTGCTGCTCGCCTCGCAAGCCCAGCCTCATCCCCTGATTGCCATCACCAGCCGCGACCTGCTCCTTGAGCGGGCCGCGCAGTTGGGGCTGGCTGTCAATCTGCTCGACGTCGGGCCCGATCACTGGCCGGTCGCTCCGGCGCCCGCGAACAGTCTTTACGTCTGGGACACACCGCTCAGCGCCCCTGTGGTCGCCGGGCAACTGGACAAGGCCAATGCCGCGTTCGTCCTCGAAACCCTGACCCGCGCCGGTAACGGTTGTCTGAACGGCGACTTCGCCGGGATGATCACCGCTCCGGTGCACAAGGGTGTGATCAACGAGTCGGGCATCGCGTTCTCCGGGCACACGGAATTCCTGGCTGATCTGACCCACACCGCACAAGTGGTGATGATGCTCGCCACTCGCGGCTTGCGCGTTGCACTGGTCACCACCCACCTGCCGTTGCGCGAGATTGCCGATGCAATCACACCGGAGCGGCTGGAGCGGGTCACGCGCATTCTGCACGCCGACCTGCAAGAAAAATTCGGCATTGCCCGGCCACGCATCCTGGTGTGCGGACTCAACCCGCACGCCGGTGAAGGCGGACACCTGGGCCATGAAGAAATCGACATCATCGAACCCACCTTAGAGCGCCTGCGCGGCGAGGGCATGGACCTTCGTGGCCCGCTGCCTGCCGACACTCTGTTTACCCCCAAATATCTGGAGCACTGCGACGCAGTGCTGGCGATGTACCACGACCAGGGCCTGCCCGTGCTGAAGTACAAAGGCTTCGGCGCCGCCGTCAACGTGACCCTTGGCCTGCCGATCATCCGCACTTCGGTCGACCACGGCACCGCCCTGGATCTGGCCGGCAGCGGCAAGATCGATACCGGCAGCCTGCAAGTCGCCCTGGAAACCGCCTATCAGATGGCCGAGACCCGTTTATGACCGAGCAATACCAACACAAGGCGCGCAAACGCTTTGGCCAGAACTTCCTGCACGATGCCGGCGTTATCGACCGCATCCTGCGCTCCATCAGCGCCAAGTCCGAAGACCGCCTGCTGGAAATCGGCCCGGGCCAGGGCGCACTGACCGCCGGTCTGCTCAACTCCGGTGCGCAACTCGACGTGGTGGAACTGGACAAGGACCTGATCCCGATCCTCAACCAGCAATTTGCCGGCAAGAGCAACTTCAACCTGCATCAGGGCGATGCGCTGAAGTTCGACTTCAACACACTCAACGCCGCGCCGAACAGCCTGCGCGTCGTCGGCAATCTGCCGTACAACATCTCCACACCGCTGATTTTTCACCTGCTGAACAACGCCAGCATCATTCGCGACATGCACTTCATGTTGCAGAAGGAAGTGGTCGAGCGCCTGGCCGCAGGCCCCGGTGGTGGTGACTGGGGTCGCCTATCGATCATGGTTCAGTACCATTGCCGCGTAGAGCATCTGTTCAACGTTGGCCCGGGCGCGTTCAATCCACCGCCGAAAGTGGATTCGGCCATCGTCCGTCTGGTGCCACACGCGGTGCTGCCGCACCCGGCCAAGGATCATCGCCTGCTCGAGCGCGTTGTGCGTGAAGCGTTCAACCAGCGCCGCAAGACCCTGCGCAACACGCTAAAGCAATTGATGAGCAACGCCGAGATCGAAGCTGCCGGCGTCGATGGCAGTCTGCGCCCGGAGCAACTGGATCTGGCTGCCTTCGTGCGCCTGGCCGACAAGCTCAGCGAACAAGTCCCGGAAACTCCCGCGGCCGACTGACCGGCGATGAACGCTATCGGGCAGGACGCCACTCTGGTTTACTGCCCGATACTTGCCTAGACTGATTCCCCATCAGCTACGCCCCGCGTTCCGCTTCGTTTAAGGCCCTTTGCATGTCCGATTCCCGTTACCACGTCGATGTCCGCGTCGTTACCCACTATCTGGCAGACCAATCGCAACCCGAGCACAACCGCTTCGCGTTCGCCTACACCATCACCGTGCAAAACAATGGCGAGCTCCCTGCCCGGCTGATCTCGCGGCACTGGGTGATCACCGATGGTGATGGGCATGTCGAAGAAGTGCGCGGCGCCGGTGTCGTGGGTCAGCAGCCACTGATCAAATCTGGCGGTGAGCACACCTACAGCAGCGGCACGGTGATGACCACCAAGGTCGGCACCATGCAGGGCACCTACGAAATGGTCGCCGACGACGGCAAGCATTTCGATGCCATCATCAAACCCTTCCGCCTCGCCGTCCCCGGAGCCTTGCACTGATGGCGACGTATGCCGTCGGTGACCTGCAAGGTTGCCTCGAGCCGCTCAAGTGCTTGCTCAAGCAAGTCGCTTTCGATCCGAAGCTTGATCGGCTCTGGCTGGTGGGCGATCTGGTCAACCGCGGCCCGCAGTCTCTGGAAACCCTGCGTTTGCTCTATGGCATGCGTGAGTCGCTGATCTGCGTGCTCGGCAACCATGATCTGCATCTGCTGGCGGCCAGTAAACATATCGAGCGTTTGAAGAAGTCCGACACCCTGCGCGAAATCATCGAAGCCCCTGACGGCCCCGTACTGATGGAGTGGCTGCGCCAGCAGAAGCTGATGCACTACGACGAGATGCGCGATGTCGCCATGGTTCACGCCGGCATCCCGCCGCAATGGTCACTGCGCCGCGCCTTGAAATGCGCCGCTGAAGTTGAAACTGCTTTGCGCGATGAAAACCTGCTTCCCGCCTTCCTTGACGGGATGTATGGCAATGAGCCGTCGAAATGGGACAACAACCTTAAAGGCGTCTCCCGCCTGCGAGTCATCACCAACTATTTCACCCGCATGCGTTTCTGCACCGCCGAGGGCAAGCTCGACCTCAAAAGCAAAGAAGGCCTCGATACTGCGCCGCCCGGCTACAAACCGTGGTTCCAGCACAAGGAGCGCAAGACCCGGGGCCTGCGGATCATCTTTGGCCATTGGGCTGCTCTGGAAGGCAATATCCATGAGCCTGGCATTTCGGCGCTGGACACCGGTTGTGTCTGGGGCGGCAGCCTGACCCTGATGAACGTCGACAGCGGCGAACGCGTGTCGTGCAAATGCGATGAGCACGGTGGCTTAGCACCGACAGTCGCACCACCTACCCCCGAAACTTTGCCGGTCAACGCCCTGCGTTAGACTGTGCTTTCAGCCGAGCTACAGGAACCCGCCATGAGCGAATTCAAACGAATCCCCCCGGAACAGGCCCAGGCCCTGCGTGAGCAAGGCGCCGTGGTGGTCGATGTACGTGACCCGCAAACCTACGCCGCACTGCATATCGCCGGCTCCAGGCATCTGGATAACGTTTCCATCTCGGATTTCATCCGTGCCGCTGACCTCGACGCACCGACTGTCGTAGTCTGCTATCACGGCAACTCCAGCCAAAGTGCCGCAGCCTACCTGATCAGTCAGGGCTTCTCCGACGTCTACAGCATGGATGGCGGCTTCGAGCTCTGGCGTACGACTTACCCTTCGGAAACTGCGCAAGGCACCTCCGAATAATTTTTTTGTCATGCGCAGGCCCCGGCTTCCGCGGGCCTGCGCACGGCAGACGAACGGTCTGCCACAACTAATTACGTATCTCGCCTTTACCTCCCGAATTCCCAACTATCCTTAAGCCCAGGCCATCCAAATCAGGGGAGAGCCGGTACACCGGCGCACGGGTCATCGGGAGTGACTTTCAAGGTTGTCGACCGCGAAAGTGTTCTGGGGGGTAAACAAGTGGCCACAGCGGCTGCTTGCCAGCATCGACTGAGTGATCCGGCGTCGGCTCCACGTATCGAGCGAGGTGACGTCATGAGTATCTTTAGCCACTTCCAACAACGCTTCGAATCTACACGCCAGGAAGAACTCTCGCTGCAAGAGTACCTGGAGCTGTGCAAGAAAGACCGCAGCGCTTATGTTTCCGCCGCCGAGCGTCTATTGCTGGCCATCGGCGAACCGGAACTGCTCGACACCTCGACCAACTCCAGGCTGTCGCGCATCTTCTCCAACAAGGTGATCCGTCGCTATCCGGCCTTTGAAGACTTCCACGGGATGGAAGAATGCATCGACCAGATCGTCTCGTATTTCCGCCACGCCGCCCAAGGCCTGGAAGAGAAGAAACAAATCCTCTATCTGCTCGGCCCCGTCGGCGGTGGTAAATCGTCCCTGGCCGAGAAGCTGAAACAACTGATCGAGAAAGTCCCTTTCTACGCGATCAAAGGTTCGCCGGTATTCGAGTCGCCATTGGGTCTGTTCAATGCCACCGAAGATGGCGCGATCCTTGAGGAAGACTTCGGCATTCCTCGGCGCTACCTGAACACCATCATGTCGCCATGGGCGACCAAGCGCCTGGCCGAATTCGGTGGCGACATCAGTCAGTTTCGCGTGGTCAAACTGTATCCGTCGATCCTCAATCAGATCGCCGTGGCCAAGACTGAGCCAGGTGACGAGAACAACCAGGACATCTCCGCACTGGTCGGTAAGGTCGACATCCGCAAACTCGAGGAATACCCACAGAACGACGCCGATGCCTACAGCTATTCCGGTGCGCTGTGCCGGGCCAACCAGGGCCTGATGGAATTCGTCGAAATGTTCAAGGCACCGATCAAGGTGCTGCACCCATTGCTGACCGCAACCCAGGAAGGCAACTACAACAGTACCGAAGGTCTAGGCGCGATTCCGTTCACCGGTATTCTGCTGGCGCACTCCAACGAATCGGAATGGCACACCTTCCGTAACAACAAGAACAACGAGGCCTTCATCGACCGGATCTACATCGTCAAGGTGCCGTACTGCCTGCGGGTCAGCGATGAAGTGAAGATCTACGACAAACTGCTGTTCAACAGCTCCCTGGCCAAGGCCCACTGCGCGCCAGATACCTTGAAGATGCTCGCGCAGTTCACCGTGTTGTCGCGCCTCAAGGAGCCGGAAAACTCCAATATCTATTCGAAGATGCGCGTATACGACGGTGAGAACCTCAAGGACACCGACCCTAAAGCCAAGTCGATTCAGGAATACCGCGACTCGGCAGGTGTGGATGAAGGCATGAACGGCCTGTCGACCCGCTTCGCGTTCAAGATCCTCTCCAAAGTATTCAACTTTGATCCACATGAAATCGCCGCCAACCCGGTGCACTTGCTCTATGTCCTGGAGCAGCAGATCGAGCAGGAACAGTTCCAGGCTGAAACCCGCGAACGTTATCTGCGCTACCTGAAGGAATACCTGGCACCGCGTTATATCGAATTCATTGGCAAGGAGATCCAGACCGCGTACCTGGAGTCTTACAGCGAGTACGGCCAGAACATCTTCGACCGCTACGTGCTGTACGCGGATTTCTGGATTCAGGATCAGGAGTACCGCGATCCGGAAACCGGCGAAATCCTCAACCGCGTCGCGCTGAACGAAGAACTGGAGAAAATCGAAAAACCGGCCGGCATCAGCAATCCGAAGGACTTCCGCAACGAGATCGTCAACTTCGTACTGCGCGCCCGGGCCAACAACAACGGCAAGAACCCGACCTGGCTCAGCTACGAAAAACTGCGGGTGGTCATCGAGAAGAAAATGTTCTCGAACACCGAAGATCTGCTGCCGGTCATCAGCTTCAACGCCAAGGCGAGCAAAGAGGATCAGCAGAAGCACAACGACTTCGTTACACGAATGGTCGAACGCGGCTACACCGACAAACAGGTAAGGCT
This sequence comes from Pseudomonas sp. NPDC087639, assembly GCF_044743385.1. Taxonomy (NCBI): domain Bacteria; kingdom Pseudomonadati; phylum Pseudomonadota; class Gammaproteobacteria; order Pseudomonadales; family Pseudomonadaceae; genus Pseudomonas; species Pseudomonas sp. NPDC087639. Next base: position 44,673 of record NZ_JBIUWI010000044.1, read on the forward strand.
TCTGTCCGAATGGTACCTACGGGTCCGGAAATCGCAGTGAAGCAGCTGCAAGCTAACAGCTACGAGCTGCAAGAAAAAAGCGCATGAGCCTGACGTTCGGGCAATGGCGTCTACTTGCAGCTTGCAGCTCACAACTTGAAGCTGCCCGGAGGGCCACGTATGAGCTATGTGATCGACCGACGTCTCAATGGCAAGAACAAGAGCACGGTGAACCGCCAGCGTTTCCTGCGGCGTTACCGTGACCACATCAAGAAGGCTGTCGAAGAGGCGGTCAGCCGGCGCTCCATCACGGATATGGAACACGGCGAACAGATCAGCATTCCCGGTCGCGACATCGACGAACCGGTGCTTCACCACGGCCGTGGCGGCAAGCAGACCGTGGTTCATCCTGGCAACAAGGAATTCACTGCCGGCGAACACATCGCCCGCCCACCGGGAGGCGGCGGCGGACGCGGACCGGGCAAGGCCGGCAACTCCGGTGAAGGCATGGATGAGTTTGTCTTCCAGATCACCCAGGAAGAATTTCTGGAATTCATGTTCGAAGACCTCGAACTGCCGAACCTGGTGAAACGCAACCTGAGCGGCACCGACACCTTCAAAACCGTGCGCGCGGGGATCAGCAACGAAGGCAATCCTTCGCGCATCAACATCATCCGCACCCTGCGCTCAGCCCACGCACGGCGTATCGCCCTGTCGGGCAGCAGCCGCGCGAAACTGCGTGAAGCCAAAGAAGAACTGGCGCGCATCAAGCGTGAAGAGCCTGACAACTTCGGCGATATTCAGGAACTCGAGGCAGAGATCGAAAAACTCAGCGCGCGCATTCATCGCGTGCCGTTCCTCGATACCTTCGACTTGAAATACAACCTGCTGATCAAGCAGCCCAATCCAAGTTCCAAAGCAGTGATGTTCTGCCTGATGGACGTCTCAGGCTCCATGACCCAGGCGACCAAGGACATTGCCAAGCGCTTTTTCATCCTGCTGTACCTGTTCCTGAAGCGGAACTACGACAAGATCGACGTGGTGTTCATCCGTCACCACACCAGCGCCCGGGAAGTGGACGAAGAGGAGTTTTTCTATTCACGGGAAACCGGCGGGACCATCGTTTCCAGCGCCCTGAAACTGATGCAGGAAATCATGGCCGAGCGTTATCCCAGCAACGAGTGGAACATCTATGCGGCTCAGGCTTCCGACGGCGACAACTGGAACGACGACTCGCCAATCTGCCGCGACATCCTCATCAACCAGATCATGCCGTTTGTGCAGTACTACACTTACGTGGAGATCACCCCGCGCGAACACCAAGCCCTCTGGTACGAATACGAACGCATCGCCGAAGCCTTTTCCGACACGTTTGCCCAGCAGCAACTGGTCTCGGCCGGGGATATCTATCCGGTCTTCCGTGAACTCTTCCAGCGCAGGTTAGTGACATGACCGCCAAAGAGCAGAAACGCCAACCCATTTCCACCGGCTCCGAATGGACGTTCGAGCTGATCCAGACCTACGACCGCGAAATCGCCCGTATCGCGGCCGGCTATGCGCTGGATACCTACCCCAACCAGATTGAAGTCATCACCGCCGAGCAAATGATGGACGCTTACGCCTCGGTGGGCATGCCGCTGGGCTACCACCACTGGTCCTACGGCAAACACTTCCTCAGCACCGAGAAATCCTACAGCCGCGGACAAATGGGGCTGGCGTACGAGATCGTGATCAACTCGGATCCCTGCATCGCCTATCTGATGGAAGAGAACACCATCTGCATGCAGGCGCTGGTGGTGGCCCACGCGTGCTACGGTCACAACAGCTTCTTCAAGGGCAACTACCTGTTTCGCACCTGGACCGACGCCAGTTCGATCATCGATTATCTGGTGTTCGCCAAGCAGTACATCATGCAATGCGAGGAACGCCACGGCATCGATGCAGTCGAGGATTTGCTCGACTCGTGCCATGCGTTGATGAACTACGGTGTCGACCGCTATAAACGCCCCTACCCGATTTCCGCCGAGGAGGAACGGCGGCGGCAGAAAGATCGCGAAGAACATCTGCAGAAGCAGATCAACGACCTGTGGCGCACCATTCCAAAAGGCGCAGACAAATACAGCGACAAGGACAATGCGCGCTTCCCGGCCGAGCCGCAGGAAAACATCCTGTACTTCATCGAGAAGCACGCGCCATTGCTCGAGCCGTGGCAGCGGGAAATCGTGCGGATTGTGCGCAAGATCGCCCAGTACTTTTATCCACAGCGCCAGACCCAGGTGATGAACGAAGGCTGGGCGACGTTCTGGCACTACACGCTGATGAACGACCTGTACGACGAAGGCCTGGTCACCGACGGTTTCATGATGGAATTCCTGACGTCCCATACCAGCGTGGTGTTCCAGCCTGGTTTCGACAGCCCCTACTACAGCGGCATCAACCCCTACGCGCTCGGCTTTGCCATGTACCGCGACATCCGGCGCATGTGCGAAGAGCCCACCGAGGAAGACCGTCACTGGTTCCCGGAAATCGCCGGGACCGACTGGCTGTCGAGCATCAAGTTCGCCATGAGCAGTTTCAAGGACGAGAGCTTCATCCTGCAGTACCTGTCACCAAAGGTGATCCGCGACCTGAAACTGTTCAGCATCCTCGATGACGATCAAAAGGATGATCTGCTGGTACCGGCGATCCATGACGAAACCGGCTACCGAATCATCCGCGAAACCCTGGCAGCGCAGTACAACCTCGGCAATCGCGAACCCAACGTGCAGATCTACAGCATCGACCGTCGCGGCGACCGCTCATTGACCCTGCGTCACCAGCAACACGATCGCAAACCATTGGGCGACTCCACCGAAGAAGTCCTGAAACACTTGCATCGCTTGTGGGGCTTCGACATTCATCTGGAAACCCTGCAAGGCGACCAGATCATGAAAACCCATCACGTACCGCCACGCAGTGAACACAGTGAAGGGGATTACGGTCGGCTCGATCTGGCCGTCATTCATCTTTGATCCGGTTCTGGCCTCCGAAAGTCCGACGCAAGGGTTATCCTGTCGGGCCAACGGAGGTTTTTTATGCAGATTTATAAGGTCGGCGGCGCGGTGCGTGATCGCTTGCTGGGCAAACCGGTCACTGATATCGACTGGGTGGTAGTAGGCGCTACTGCTGACGAGATGCTTGCCAAGGGGTTTCGTCCGGTGGGTGCGGACTTCCCGGTATTTCTTCATCCGAAAAGTGGCGAGGAATACGCCCTCGCCCGCACCGAGCGCAAAAGCGGTCGCGGCTACGGCGGGTTCACGTTTCACGCCAGCCCCGAGGTTACGCTTGAAGAAGACCTGATCCGCCGCGACCTGACCATCAACGCCATGGCCGAGGACGATCAGCACAATCTCACTGATCCTTATCATGGCCAGCGCGATCTTGAGGATCGGGTTCTGCGTCACGTATCCCCGGCATTCGCCGAAGATCCCCTCCGAGTATTGCGTGTTGCCCGCTTTGCCGCTCGCTATGCAGGGCTCGGTTTTACCGTCGCACCAGAGACACTGGAACTGATGCGCCAACTCAGTGAGTCCGGCGAACTGGAAGCTTTGACGGCTGAGCGCAGCTGGAAAGAAATCTCCCGCGCGTTGATGGAGGATCAGCCTCAGGTGTTCATTCAGGTACTGCGTGATTGCGGCGCGCTGAAAGTACTGATGCCGGAAGTCGACGCTCTGTTCGGCGTGCCTCAACCGGAAATCCATCATCCGGAAATCGACAGCGGCATCCACACCCTCAGCGTGCTGGAGCAATCAGCGCTGTACAAACAACCGCTGACCGTTCGCTGGGCGTGCCTGCTGCATGATCTCGGCAAGGGGCTGACGCCAGAAGAGGAATGGCCGCGACACATTGCCCATGAGCATAAGGGACTGAAGCTGATCAAAGCGGTCAACGAGCGTTTCAAGGCGCCGAAGGACTGTCAGGAATTGGCGCTACTGGTTTGCCAATATCACACCCATGGCCACCGCGCCCTGGAGTTGAAGGCTTCGACGTTGCTGGAATTGTTGCAGAGCTTTGATGTGTATCGTCGGCCCCAGCGCTTTGAGGAATTTATTGCCGCGTGCGAGATGGATGCACGCGGGCGCAAAGGTCTGGAGCAGAGAAGTTATCCACAGGCGGATTATTTGCGCGGCGCGGCGAATGCTGCGCGCGGCGTACCGGTGCAGCCATTGCTGGAGAAGGGATTCAAAGGCCCGGATCTGGGCGAAGCACTCAAACGTGAACGGCTCAAGGCGTTAAAGGCTTACAAAGAAAACGCTTGAAGCAAGATCAAAAAATCGCAGCCTTTGGCAGCTCCTATATGGAAACGGGAATCCCGGTGTAGGAGCTGCCGAAGGCTGCGATCTTTTGCTTTTAAAGATTCAGAGGTGTGAGCTGCTCGCCCCGCCACTCAAACCCCACCGGCGCCAACACCTGATCAATCTGCGCCTCCGCCCACAGCGTGGCGAAGCTTTTTCCCACACCGGGATGCACCCTATCCGGCGCAATCAGCGACAGCGGCCACAACACAAAAGCATTTTTCAGAATTTCGGCTCGCGGCAGGACCAATCCGTCGAAGTTTCCCACCAGATCGCCGTACAGCAGCACGTCGATGTCCAGCGGCAACCCCTTGCGATCCGGCGCATAGCGACCGTTATCCGCCTCGATGAATTTCAAGCGCCGATCCAGCTCCATCAACGGCAGGTCGGTATATGCCGACACCACAAAGTTGAAGAACGGCCCACTCTTGATCCCCACCGGCTGGCTTTCGAACACCGCCGAACAGCGGATATCCACCAGAAACGTCGCCAATGCATCAAGACCGGCGCACAAATGGGTTTCACGCTCGATATTGCTACCAAGCCCGAGATACACCTGAGTCAGCGACATCCGCGCTCGATCTCCACGCCCACGCCACCCTTGGCAGCCGGCACGGCGCCGGGCTTGGTCAGCTTCAAACGCACCCAGGTGATGTTGAATTCAGTCATCAGCACTTCGACCAGGCGCTCGGCGAAAGTCTCGACCAGTTGATACTGCGCCTGCTCGGCAAACGCCTGGATGCGCGTGGAAACGCTGGCGTAATCGAGCGCCAGGGTCAGGTCGTCACCGGCGGCGGCCGGGCGATTGTCCCAGGCGAAGCTCAGATCAAGACGCAGGCACTGTCGGATGCCGCGCTCCCAGTCGTAGGCACCAATCACGGTGTCGACTTCCAGGCCCTCGATAAACACTCGGTCCAAGCACTGGTCTCCGCTGCACGACAAGGGCGCAATGCGCCGCTAGAATCCGGGCGTCC
>NZ_JBIUWI010000045.1:0-32395 GCF_044743385.1 Pseudomonas sp. NPDC087639
ATCGAAGAAACCGCCCTGCAGACCAACCTTGAAGCCGCCGAAGAAATCGCCCGTCAGTTGCGCCTGCGCGACATCGGCGGCCTGATCGTCATCGACTTCATCGACATGACCCTGCCAAGAACCAGCGCGCCGTGGAAGAGAAAGTCCGCGAATGCCTGGAAGCCGACCGCGCTCGCGTGCAGATCGGCCGCATCTCGCGCTTCGGCCTGCTGGAAATGTCCCGTCAGCGCCTGCGTGACGACAGCCCGGAAGCCGCGACCAACCAGTCCAGCTACGAAATCGCTGCTGCCGCTGCCGAAGTCGAAGAAGTCCAGCCAGCCGCTGCGACCCGCACCCTGGTTCGCCAGGAAGCCGCGGTCAAGACTGCTCCGGCACGCGCCAATGCTCCGGTTCCGACCGAAGCTGCCGCCCCTGCCGCACCAGCGCCTGCGCCAGTTGCCGTACCAGAGCCTAGCCTGTTCAAAGGCCTGGTGAAGTCGCTGGTCAGCCTGTTCGCTACTAAAGAAGAGCCTGCCGCTCCGGTTGTGGTTGAAAAACCGGCTACCGAACGTCCGGCCCGCAACGAAGAGCGTCGCAACGGTCGTCAGCAGAGCCGCAACCGTAACGGTCGCCGCGATGAAGAACGCAAGCCGCGCGAAGAACGTGCACCGCGTGAAGAGCGCGCCCCACGCGAGCCGCGTGAAGAGCGTCAGCCACGTGAAGCCCGTGAAGTCCGCGAGCCGCGTGAAGCCCGCACTGAAGCCCCAGCCGCCCGCGAAGAACGCGCACCACGCGCCCCTCGTGAAGAACGTGCACCGCGCGCTCCACGCGAAGACCGCAAGCCACGTGGCGAGCGTGAAGAACGCGTGCGTGAACTGCGCGAGCCTCTGGACGCCGCTCCCGTTGCTGCGGCCGCTGCCGACGTGACCGCTGAAGAGCGTCCGGCCCGTCAGCCACGTGAAGAACGCGCTCCGCGTCCACCGCGTGAAGAGCGTCAACCGCGCGCCGAACAGGCCGCTGCTGCCGTCGCTGAAGAAGAAGTGATCAGCAATGAAGAGCAACTGCCGGAAGACGGTTCGGAGAACGCCGAAGGCGATCGCCCACGTCGTCGCTCCCGCGGCCAGCGTCGTCGCAGCAACCGTCGTGAGCGTCAGCGTGATGCCAACGGCAACGTGATCGAAGGTTCGGAAGAGTCCGAGTCCGGCGAAAACGCTGAAGCGCCGGACACTGCCGATCTGGCTGCCGGCCTGGTTGTAACCGCCGCTGTCGCCAGCACTGTGATCAGCGCTCCGGCCGAAGCACAGGCTCACGAGCAAGCCGAACGCGCCACCGCCGCTACTCTGGAAACCGCTCCAGTCGAAGCACCGGTTGTTGAAGCAACGACTCCGGTAGAAGTGACTGTTGCTCCGGAAGTCGAAGTAGCACCGGTTCGCGAAGCTCAGCCGCAGTTCGAAGCTTTTGCTGAACCTGCTGCTGAACCTGCAGTAGTCGCCGAAGCGCCAGTCGTTGTTGCAGAGCCGGTTGTCGAAACCGTCGCTGAAACCGTGACCGAAACCGTGCGTGAAGTTCGCGAAGAGCAGACCGCATTCAACTGGGTTGCCGAGCCTGCCGCCGCTGAAACACCAGCGCCTGCATTCGAAGCGCCAGTTTTTGAAGAAGCCAAGGCTACCGAACCTGCTCCAGCGCCAGTCGTTGAAGCACCGGTCGTCGAAGCGCCAGTGGTTGCCGAAGCACCTGCTCCGGTCGTTGAAGCGGCTCCGGTCAGCGCTCTGGCGCCAAACGGTCGCGCGCCAAACGACCCACGTGAAGTGCGTCGTCGCAAGCGTGAAGAAGAGCGTCTGGCGAAGGAAGCCGAACTGGCCGCCGCTGCTGCTCCGGTTGTTGCCGAGCCAGTGGTTGCTGAAGTGGTCGAGGCAGCGCCTGCACCGGTTGCTGAAGAAGCCGTGGTTGAATCGGTGATCGCTGAAGCACCACGCTCCGTTCAGGACGCGGTCGAGCACAACGAAGAGGCCCAGGAAAAAGAACACGAGCCTAAACCTCTCGTCTGATTCCTTAAGCCAATAAAAAGCCCCGCCTGATAATTCAGGCGGGGCTTTTTTATGCCTTTTGATCTTGCTGTTACTTGAACACCAACGCCTCAGGCACATCGATATCCCACAACACCCCCGGATCATCGACCACCACTTCCACCACCCTTCCCTGCTTGAACAAAGGCCTGGCCCCGCGATCACCGGACAACGCCAACAACTCCAGAGCAAACGAACGACCAAACCCCACTGGATGTCCAAATTCGCCATCCTGCACCGGCACGCTCACCGCATCGTCAGCCATCGCCGCGACCACCCGCTCGATGCTCGACGGCAAGATAAACGGCATATCTCCCAACACGATCAACCAGCCATCCACATCCGGGCAAGCCGCCACACCCGCAGCAATACTGTCGCCCATGCCAGTCGATTCAATCGAAACCACATCACAGCCATAGGCCTGCGCCATGCGCATTGCCTGCGATCGAGCCTCAGTGGTCACCAGCACGCGCTTGTCGAGGCTAGCCGGCAGGTTCACCAACACCTGCTCGATCACCGAGCGCACAGCGCCATCACGCCCGGTGCAATCGGCCAGCAATTTGTCCTTGTCCGCACCCGCCACTTGGCGAAAGCGACTGCCCTCGCCCGCCGCCAGCACAATCACACCGATGGATCGACTCATGCGCCCTCCAGTGACTTCTTCTGCTTCAATTCAACGCCGTTCTTGATCGCGACAATTTCCGCCAAAAGGGACAAAGCGATTTCCGCCGGCGAATGACTGCCGATATGCAAACCGATCGGCCCGTGCAACCGAGCGATGGCCTGTTCCGACAAACCTAGCTGAGCCAGATTCTCCCGACGCTTCTGACTATTGACCCGCGAACCCAGCGCGCCGACATAAAAGGCCGGCGAATCGAGGGCGGTCAGCAAGGCCATGTCATCCAGGCGCGGATCGTGAGTCAGCGCGACAATTGCCGTGCGCTCATCGGTCTGAATGCTCAATACCGCGTCATCCGGCATCCCTGGGACGAAACGACCGTGATGCTCTTCCCAACCGTAGACGAATTCGGTGCGCGGATCGCAGATCAGCACTTCGAAATCCAGCAACCGCGCCATGTCCGCCACGTACCGCGACAGCTGCCCGGCGCCGATCAACAGCAGACGCCAGCGCGGGCCATAAATGGCGCGCAGTACCTTGCCGTCGAACACCAAAGAATCTGACTTGCTGGCGCCAGTCAAAACCACTTCACCGGTTTCAATGTCCAGCTCACGGGCAACAATTTCATGGGCTTCGCAACGCGCGAGCAGTTCGGCAACCCATGATGGATCACCGACAAGCTCCTCGGTCAGACGCAGCGTACCGCCGCAAGGCAGGCCAAACCGCGCCGCCTCTTCGCGGGTAACGCCGTAGGTGATCAATTGCACCGGTGGCCCATCGGTAGCGATGCGCCCGTCGTGCAGGCGGGCGATCAAGTCATCCTCGACACACCCGCCCGACACCGAGCCGATCACCACGCCATCCTCACGCAATGCCAGCATGGCGCCGGGTGACCGGGGCGCGGTGCCCCAGGTCTGCACCACGCTGAACAGCACCACCCGCTGCCCGGCGCGGCGCCATTCGAGCACGCTGCGCAGGACGTTGAGGTCGACGCTGTCCATTACGCCTGCGCCTTCTGCCAGCCCTGCAACTGATAACGCACTGGCAGGTTGCGGATGCGTTGGCCGGTGGCCGCGAAAATCGCATTGCACAGCGCCGGCGCAATCGGCGGCACACCCGGTTCGCCGACACCACCCAACGGTACGTCGCCCGGTGGCGTCACCAGATGCACCGCGACTTCCTTCGGCGCCAGCGACATGCGCGCGACCTCGTACATATGGAAGTTGTCCTGCTGCACCTTGCCATCCTTGAAGCTGATCTCACCCAGCACCGCGTTACCAAGGCCCATGACGCAGGCGCCCTCGAACTGCGAACGGATGCGCTCAGGGTTGATCTGCGGCCCGCAATCGACGGCGATGTCAGCCTTGTGCACGATCAGCGTGCCATCGTCCTTGACCTCGACTTCGATTACCGCCGCCACATAGGTGACGAAGCTGTAGTGCACCGCCAGCCCCAGGCCACGACCCTTGGGTAACTTGCGACCCCAACCGGCAGCCTTGGCCGCGGTTTCCAGTACGGTGCGCATGCGCCCGGTGTCGATCGGATAGCGCTCAGGGGATTCGCCGTAGTTCCACTCTTCGCTCAAGGTGCGCGGATCGATCTGTCGATCCGGGCCAAGCAACTTGACCTGGTACTTGAGCGGATCAACACCGGCCTTGTGCGCCAGTTCATCGACAAAGCTCTGGATCGCGAACCCGTGGGGAATGTTCGACACCGAGCGATACCAGCCGACCCGCGTATGCACCGTGGCTTCGGGGTTTTCCAGGCGCACGTTGGGAATGGCATAGGCCATGTTGGTGAAACCCATGCCCAGTTCGAACGCCGCTTCATGGTTCATACCGGGAGCGAACAGCGCAGTGATGCTCGGCGCCACGGTGCGATGCAGCCAGCCGGACGGCATGCCGTCCTTGCCAACACCGGCCTTCAGGTACTCGGCGGACACGGTGTGGAAATACGAGTTGTGGATATCGTCCTCGCGCGTCCATTGCACCCGCACAGCTTTGCCAGGGAATTCTTTGGCGAGAATCGCGGCTTCAACGACGAAGTCCGGTTTTGACTTACGACCAAAACCACCGCCCAGCAGCGTCACATTGAACGTGACGTTATCGAACGGCAGGCCGAGGCGCTCAGCGATTCGCTCGCGAGTCACCTGCGGCGCCTGACTCGGTGCCCAGGCTTCGCAGACACCGTCCTTGAAACGGGCGATGGCAACCATCGGCTCCATCGGCGCCTGCGCCAGGTGCGGCAAATAATAAGAAGCTTCGAGGGTGCTGGCAGCACCGCTCAGGGCTTTATCGATATCGCCGGTATTGCGCACCACTTTGCCGGGCTTGAGTGAAGCGGCTTCCAGCTCTTTGCGATAGGCAATCGAGTCGTAACTGGCGTTCGGGCCATCGTCCCACTCGATTTTCAGCGCTTCGCGGCCCTTGATGGCCGCCCAGGTGTTACTGGCGATAACTGCCACACCGCCCAATGGCTGAAACTCTGAAGGTAGCGGGCGGCTTTCGATCTGAATGACTTTAAGCACACCGGGGACTTTCAGCGCAGCGCTGTCATCGACCGATTTGACCTTGCCGCCGTAAACCGCCGGACGGGCGATGGTCGCATACAGCATGCCGTCGAAATGCACGTCGGCGCCGTAAACCGCGCGGCCATTGACGATGTCGTCGCCGTCGATGGCTTTGGTACCTTCCTTGCCGATGTAGCGAAACTCCGACGGCTGCTTGAGGCGCAAGCTGTCGCGCGCCGGTACTGCCAAGGCACTGGCGGCGGCGGCAAGTTCGCCATAGCCCAGCTCGCGGCCGGACGGTTTGTGCAGAACTTTGTGCAACTGTGCGTGGCACTCGCCGACCGGCACTTTCCACTGCTCAGCCGCCGCTTGCTCAAGCATGGTCCGGGCAGCGGCGCCACAGCGACGCATCGGCTCGTACCAATGGCGCATGCTGCGCGAACCGTCGGTGTCCTGGTTGCCGAAGCGCACTTCATCGCCCGGCGCCTGCTGCACTTTGACCTTGGCCCAATCGGCTTCCAGCTCATCAGCGACGACCATGGTCAGGCTGGTACGCACGCCCTGGCCCATCTCGGAACGGTTGCACACCACGGTTACCGTGCCGTCAGCAGCGATGCTGACGTAGACCTTAGGATCATCGATCCAGCCGTTGGGCATGCCATCGGCACCAAATTTCTTCGGTTTATCTTCGGCCAACGCATCCTGCCAGCCCCAACTTGCCGCCAGCACCAACGCGCCGGTGGCGCTGACGCCTTTGAGAAACCCACGGCGGCTGAGGTTGCTCAGGGCGAAATCATTCGGTAGGCGACTCATGCCTTGGCCTCCTTCAGATGAGTGGAAGCCTGACGGATCGCGGTTTTGATCCGGTTGTAGGTGCCGCAGCGGCAAATGTTGCCGACCATCGCTTCTTCGATCTGCTCGTCGCTAGGGTTCGGATTGGTTTTCAGTAGCGCGGTGGCAGACATGATCTGGCCACCCTGACAGAAACCGCACTGGGCCACGGCGCTGTCGAGCCAGGCCTGCTGGACGACTTGCCCGACCGGGTCAGCATGAAGGTTGTCGATGGTGGTCACGTTCTGCCCGACCACCGAGCCGATCGGCGTGATGCAACTGCGCGCGGGCAAACCGTCGATATGAATGGTGCAGGCGCCGCACAGGCCCATGCCGCAACCGAACTTGGTGCCGTTGTAACCGGCGACGTCACGAATTGCCCAGAGCAGCGGCATGTCTTCAGTGACATCGAGGGGATGGTCTTGACCGTTGAGTTTCAGGGTAATCATGGGCACGCCCGCATATTTTTGGAGGTTATGGGGTCGAGCAATCTGCCGCCGGAAACATCAGCGGTGGGTTCGCAGATCGACTCAGGCTAGTCAGGCTCTCTTGCGCCGACGAAAACGTCTGCACCGGGCCTTTGGTGGAGCAAATGGCTGGTATCGTTAGCTCGCTAAGTTAACCCAGCATTAACAAAAAAACCCTGCACTTTTTATCAGTGCAGGGCTTTGGATGGCGCTTGGAAAGCGTAGCCTCAATAACGATTGGGCTCCATTTCCAGTTCGACATTGAAACGCTCGGAAATATCTTTCTGGATACGCTGCGCCAGATCGAGCAATTGCAGCCCCGTCGCCGCGCCGTAATTGACCAGCACCAGCGCCTGCAATTTATGCACGCCGGCATCGGCCTCACGGAAACCTTTCCAGCCTGCGCGCTCGATCAGCCAACCGGCGGCCAATTTCATCTGCCCATCCGGCTGCGCATAGGCCACCAGATCCGGGTGTTGAGCCTTGATCTGCTCAACCAGCGCCGCCGACACCAGCGGGTTCTTGAAGAAGCTGCCGGCATTGCCGAGCACCGCCGGGTCCGGGAGTTTTTCGCTGCGGATGCTGCAAATTGCGCGGCTGACGTCAGTAGGCGTCGGTTGTTCGATGCCCTGCTCGTTCAGACGCTGACGCACCGGGCCGTATTCCAGATGCAGATGTGCAGCGCGGTCGAGCTTGAAGCGCACCCGCAGAATCAGCCAACGTCCCGGCTCCTGCTTGAACAGGCTGTCGCGGTAGGCGAAGTTGCATTCCTCCAGACTGAAATCGCGCAGCTCGCCGGTCTGGCGATCCAGCGCCGTGAGCCCGGCGAACACATCCTTGATCTCGACACCGTAGGCACCGATGTTTTGCATCGGCGCAGCGCCGACGGTGCCGGGAATCAGACTGAGGTTTTCCAGCCCGGACAACCCCTGCGCCAGGGTGTGTTGCACGAACGGATGCCACGGTTCGCCGGCTTCGGCTTCGATCACCACGCGGTTGCCGTCATCACTGATCACGCGAATACCGCGAGTGGCCATGCGCAGTACCAGCGCCGGGATATCAGCGGTCAACAGCAGGTTGCTGCCACCACCGATCACCAGCAATGGCACATCGCGGGACTCGGCATACGCCAAGGCTTCGCGTACATCATCATCGCTGTGGGCTTCGGCAAACAGTTGCGCGCGAACCTCCACACCAAAACTGTTGAACGGTTTCAGGGAAACCTGCGGTTGTACCAACAAACTCATAACCGCCCCTTCACTTCGATCAACAGTTGGTCACAGGCCGCTTCGATCAGGTCAAGGACCTGCTCGAACCCCTGATCGCCGTCGTAATACGGATCAGGTACTTCATCGACCAACCCGGCATAACGACGCAGGAACAGATCCAGTTCGGCCTTGCCGGTGGACGGTTGCAACGCCTTGAGATTGCGCAGATTGCTGTTGTCCATGGCCAGGATCAGGTCATAACTGGCGAAGTCGGCACGGCTGACCTGCTGCGCGCGTTGCGCCGACAAGTCATAACCGCGCACTTTGGCTGCGGCCTGGCTGCGTTTGTCCGGCGGATTGCCGACGTGCCAGTCACCAGTGCCGGCGGAGGCCACTTCGACCTGATCCGCCAGCCCCGCTTCACGCAGTTTTTGGCGCAACACGCCTTCCGCTGTGGGTGACCGGCAGATGTTGCCCAGGCACACAAACAAAACGCGCATCAGGCCTCCAGCAGGCGACGAACGCGTTCGAGGTCTTCGACGGTGTCGACACCGGTTGGCGGTGCGATCAGCGCGTCGGCGACATGAATCCGCACGCCGTGCCACAGGGCACGCAGTTGCTCCAGGGATTCAGTGTTTTCCAGCCAGCACGGGCCCCAGCTCACGAAATCCTGGAGGAAACCGGCACGATAGGCATAAATGCCGATGTGGCGACGGTACGGCACGCCTTCTGGCAATTGCTCGCGATTCTTGGCGAACGCATCGCGCGCCCACGGCAAGGTTGCACGGCTGAAGGTCAGCGCCAGACCATTAACGTCGCTGACAACTTTGACCACGTTCGGATTGAACAGGGTCTCCACGTCTTCGATCGGCTCGGCCAAGGTGGCCATGCGCGCTTCGGTGTGGGCGGCAAGGTTGGCGGCGACCTGATCGATCACGCTCGGCGGGATCAACGGCTCGTCGCCCTGCACGTTGACCACGATCGCGTCGGCCTCAAGGCCCAGTTTCGCCGCGACTTCGGCCAGACGATCGGTGCCGGAATTGTGATCTTCACGGGTCAGCACCACTTCGGCACCAAAGCCCTTGCAGGCCTCGACGATACGCGCATCGTCGGTCGCGACGACCACGCGGCTGGCGCTGCTTTTGCTCGCCTGTTCCCAGACGTGCTGGATCATCGGCTTGCCGGCAATCAACAGCAACGGTTTACCCGGCAGCCGAGTGGAGGCGTACCGCGACGGGATGACAACGGTGAAGGCTGTGGTCATTTATCCAGGCGCTCGTCAGTGGTCAGGGTGCGGGCTTCGGTTTCGAGCATCACCGGGATGCCGTCGCGGATCGGATACGCCAGACCGGCGCCCTTACTGATCAGCTCGGTCTTGTCGGCGCTGAGCTTGAGCGGGCCTTTGCAGATAGGGCACGCGAGGATATCGAGCAATTTGGTGTCCATGAACATTCCCTGGAATAAAGAGTTAAGGCAAAAGCCGATCCGGTAACAGACGCATCAGTTGGATGTCGAACCAGGCCACAAAGGCCGGCGACGGCACCGCATCGACCGCCAGATACCACCAGTCGGCAGCAGCGAAGGCACGGCACTTCACCGCGTCCTTTTCGGTCATCACCAACGGCAATGACGGCGTGAAATTCAAGGCCTGCACGCTGTACTCGGCGTGGTCGGCAAACGCATGGGGGACTGGGCGCCAGTCTAGCGCTTCGAGGGTATTGAAGAAACGTTGCGGATTGCCAATCCCGGCGACCGCATGCACGCTTTGACCGGCAGAAAAATGATCGAGCGGCTTGCGCTCGCCACTGCGCAGATTGACCAGCGCGGTGGGTTGCAGGCGGAAGGCGAACCCGTCCTCGCGATCGTCCGTCGCGCCGTTGAACAGCACGCCGTCGACGCTTTGCAAACGTTCGATCGGCTCGCGCAATGGCCCGGCGGGCAGGCAACGCTTATTGCCCAGACCCCGGGCGGCGTCAATCAACACCAGTTCCAGATCCCGGCCTAGGCGGTAATGCTGCATACCGTCGTCGGACAGGATCAGGTCCAGCGGTTCGCTGGCGAGCAAGGCTTTGACCGCCGCGCTGCGATCAGGATCGATCATCAGCGGCACGCCGGTGCGCTGGACGATCAGCAATGGCTCGTCGCCTGCAATGTCAGCGCTTTGCTCCGCTTCGACCCGCCACGGCAGTTGCGGCGGTTTGGCGCCGTAGCCACGGCTGACCACACCGACGCGCAAACCACGGCGCCGGCAATGTTCGATGAGCCAGAGGATCATTGGCGTCTTGCCGGTGCCGCCGACAGTGATATTGCCCACCACGATCAACGGCACTGGCGGCTGATAGATTTCGCCCTCGCCATCGAGAAAGCGCTGACGCTTGCCCACGACGACGCGGCGATAGAGCATTTCCAGCGGCCGCAACAGCGTCAGGGCCGGGTGCCCCTGATACCACGCGGCGAGCAAACGATCAGACAGGCTCATCAGGATTTGGGCGCCGCCTCGACCGTGGTCATGCGCAGATGGCTGAAACCGAGCTTGCCGGCCGCGTCCATGGCGGTGATCACCGATTGATGCTGAGTCTTGCCATCAGCGCTGATCGACAACGGCATATTGGTGTCACCGTTGGATTCCTTCTGCATGGCTTCCATCAAAGTCGGCAGATCGCTTTTTGGCAGAATCTTGTTGTTCACCGAAAACACGCCCTCGGCGCTGATGGCGACGTCGATCTGCTTGACCTGCTGATCTTCGGCCGGCGAACCACTGACCGCTTCGGGCAGATCGACACGCAACTGGGTCTCGCGGGTAAACGTAGTGGTCACGACGAAAAACAGCAGCAGGATGAACACCACGTCGATCAGCGACGCGAGGTTGATGTCCACGGTTTCCCGGGGCTTGCGACGGAATTTCACGCGCGGCCCTCGGCCAGGTCGACGTCACGGTCGCCCTGCACCACTTCAACCAGTTTGATTGCTTCCTGCTCCATGCCCACCACCAACTCATCGATGCGACGTTGCAGGAAACGGTGGAAGAACACCGCCGGAATACCCACCATCAGGCCTGCCGCAGTGGTGATCAGCGCTTTGGAAATACCGCCGGCCAGCACCGAAGCATTAGTGGTCATGCCTGATCCGGTAAAAGCACTGAAAATATCGATCATGCCCAACACTGTACCCAACAGACCCAACAACGGCGCCATGGCAGCGATGGTGCCGAGCGCATTGACGTAGCGCTCGAGCTCATGGATCACCCGGCCTGCGGCTTCTTCGATGCACTCTTTCATGATCTCGCGACCATGCTTGGAGTTGGCCAGGCCCGCCGCGAGAATTTCACCCAGCGGCGAATTGGCGCGCAATTCCTTGAGTTTTTCTTTATTGAGCTGTTTGTCCTTGATCCAGACCCAGACCTGGCCCAGCAGATGCTCGGGGGTAACGCGGCTGGCGCGCAGGGTCCACAGGCGCTCGGCGACAATCGCCATGGCCGCGATGGAACTCAGAATGATCGGCAACATCATCCAGCCGCCGGATTTGACCAATTCCCACACAGTGACAGTCCCCTCGAAAAAGTGCGCCACTTTACCATACCGGTTCGCGATTAAGACCCGCCGCTCCGACGACCGTGATACCGCATTCGTGCGCCCCCCGATCAACGGGCAAAAGCGGGCGGATCACGCCAGAAGCGTCGCTGTTGGCGCATTGTCCTGGGCGGTTTGAAGGTACCGAGTTGCAGATGAATGGCGCCATGCACGGCGCTGTCGTAGATGCGCAGACCCTGTTTGCGATAGCGGGCGAGCACGGTGGGGTGCGGATGCCCGAAGGAATTGCCGTGGCCTCGAGAAATCAGCACAGCGTCGGGGTTCAAGGCTTTGAGCAAGGCCATTGAAGAGGAACTGCGACTGCCGTGGTGCGGCGCTTGCAGCCATTGCGTAGGCACCGCCAATGGACTTTCCAGCAAGACGCGCTCGGCATGGGTGTCGATATCACCGGTCAACAGCAGGCGCTCACCATTAGCCTCGATCTGCAATACGCAGGAGCGCTGATTACTGTCGTGGGCATCCGACCATTGCCAGAGCTGAAAACTGACGCCATCCCAGAGCCACTGGCGTGCGCTTTCGCAGGCTTCGGCATTCAATTCGGCGGGCAATCCCGGTGGGTCACCACTGATGACTCGATCCACCTTCAAGCTACGCGCCACTGCCAGGGCCCCACCGGCATGATCGGCATCGGCGTGGCTGAGCAGCATCAAATCAAGTTTCTCGACCCTCAATTTGCGCAAGGCCGGCAGCACAACACGCTCACCGAGATCGAAATCACCGAAACGCGGCCCGGCGTCGTAAAGCAAGGTGTGATGCCGGGTGCGGATCAGAATCGCCAGCCCCTGACCAACATCGAGCTGCCAGATATCGGCCAATCCTGCGTCCAGTCGCTCTCTTGGCGGTACCACAAGGACTAGCAGCAAGGGCCAACCCAGCGGACGCAGCGGCACCCCACGGGGCAATAGCAGCAGCACGGCACCGAGACTGCCGATGGCCAACGCCCACATGGGAATCGACGGCGCAATCCACGCGGGCCAGTGCCCGGCGATTACCGCCAGCCCCTGAAATAGCCAGTCGATCAAACCACCGGACAGCCACAACAGCCCCTCACCGACATACGGCACCGGCAGCAACAACGTTCCGAGCAGTGCCGGTGGCAACACCACCAGGCTGACCCAGGGCACTGCGAGCAAATTCGCCAACGGCCCACTGAGACTGATCGGCAGGTTCAGCGCCATCAGCACCGGACACAAACCGATCGCAATCAGCCATTGCGCCCGCGTCCACGTCTGCCACCAGCGCCACGCCCCGAGGCGACCGCCAAAAGTGAAGACAAGCACCGCCACCGCCGCGAAGGACAGCCAAAAACCGGGCCGTAAACTGGCCAGCGGATCGAGCAACAGCACGCAGTTGAACGCCAACAACAGCGGCCACCACGCGCCGAGATGGCGAAAACGCAGGCGCCATAACAGCACCAGCCCGACCATCACGCAGGCCCGGCGCACTGGCACATCAAATCCGGCGAGCAGCCCGTAACCGAGCGCGGCAGCGAATGCCAGACCACAGGCCCACGGCAGCCAAGGCCAACGCAACGGCCACAGCCCATATCGGGCCAACCCGGCGACCAGCAAGTACATCACCGCCGCCAACATGCCGATGTGCTGGCCGGAGATCACCAGCAAATGCACGGTGCCGGTGTCCTGCAGGATCTGCCAATCCTCGCGACTGAGCCCGGAGCCATCGCCCAGTACCAAGGCCGCCAACGCGCCTGCCCGCCCCTGGGCGTCCACCTCAAGCAAACGCTGACGAATGCTGTCGCGCCACGCCCATCGCGCTTCGCTCAGGCGCTGGCCATCCTTGATCGTGCCGGTTGCGCCGATGCGTTGCGCCAGCAACCAGGCTTCGTAATCGAAGGCATCAGCATTGAGTAAACCGCCAGGACGCTTGAGCTTGACCGCCAGGCGCCAGCGTTCGCCACTGTTGACCGGCGGCCCGGCGTACCACGCCAGACGCATCAGCGGCGGCAGTTTGCCGTGACGCGAGCGCGCATCAGCCAATTCAAAACGCACCACACCTTCGCTGATTTGCGGCAAGCCGACCACCCGCCCTTCAAGCCAGCGGGTCTCACCGTCGAGTTTGACCGGCAATCGATCATTCAATGCCCATTGCGCGCCGACACAGGCCCAAGTGAACCCAAACAGCAAAAAAGCCAATGGATAGCTGCGAAACGGCAGCAACATCAAACCGGCGATCGGCAACAACAGCAACAACCAGACCGGCGGTAACGCCGGCATAAAAACAGAGGCAAGCAGACCGACTGCCAGCGCCATCATCCCTGTGCGCATAAGCCCGTCCTTGAGAGTCCCGCTCTTAGGCATAGCGGCTCTTTCGCACGACCGTCGTCAACAATTGTCACAAAGTCTGAATGGGGGCTTCGTAGAATCCAGACATACTTGCCGCCTTAACCGACCGAGAAGCCTTATGCCCCGGCGCTTATTCAAACGTTACATGCCCGACCCGACGAGCATCAGGGAACACAAATCCTTACGCTTTCTCGGCAAGTTGCTGCATGACCCGAACCTCTGGCACCTCAATCGTCACTCGGTGGCTCGCGCGATGGCGGTCGGGCTGTTTGCTGCGTTTCTGCCGATTCCGGCGCAGATGCTGGTTGCAGCAGCGCTGGCCATCATCGTGCGTGGCAACATGCCAATCGCCGTCAGCCTAGTCTGGCTGACTAATCCGATCACCATGCCCGCGGTGTTTTTCTGCACCTATCAGGCCGGGGCGTGGTTGATGGATGTGCCGGCACGGCATCTGCCGGATGAGTTGACGTGGGAATGGATCAGCGGCGAGCTGTCGACGTTGTGGCAACCGTTTTTGCTGGGTTCGGTGGTGGTAGGGCTGGTGCTTGGTGCCCTCGCCTATTGCGCGGTGATGATGTATTGGCGCTGGTGGGTAGCGCGGCAATGGGCACGGCGCAAGAAGAAACGAATGTCGTGAATGCAAAACGGCCTCCGCAATGGGAGGCCGTTTTTTTGTGCTGCCTGGACTGACGCCATCAATCCTACAGGGATCTTAAGTACGCATCCCGCGCCCACTCACCAGCAACCGCGCGCAACCGAAATACAGCACCACGGTCGCTACCAGCATGAAGGTGATCGCAATGCCGATGCGGATATCCGACACCCCGAGAATGCCGTAGCGAAAGGCGTTGACCATGTGCAACACCGGGTTGGCCAGCGATACGGTCTGCCAGAAAGGCGGCAGCAGAGTGATCGAGTAGAACACGCCACCCAGGTAGGTCAGCGGCGTCAGCACGAACGTCGGGATGATCGAAATGTCATCGAAGTTGCGTGCAAACACGGCGTTGATGAAACCCAGCAACGAGAAGATTGTTGCCGTCAGTACCACCACCAGTATTGTCACACCCAGGTGATGCACCTGCAAATGGGTGAAGAACAGCGACAGGATGGTCACGATGACGCCGACCATCAACCCGCGCAGCACGCCACCACAGGTGTAGCCAATCAGGATCGTGTGCGGCGACACCGGCGAGACCATCAACTCTTCGATGGAACGCTGGAATTTGCTGCCGAAGAAACTCGACACCACGTTGCCGTATGAGTTGGTGATCACCGACATCATGATCAGCCCCGGCACGATGTACTCCATGTAGGTGAAGCCACCCATGTCGCCGATCTGCCGGCCGATCAGGTTGCCGAAGATCACGAAGTACAGAACCATGGTGATCGCCGGCGGCAGCAACGTCTGCGGCCAGATCCGGGTAAAGCGTTTGACCTCGCGGTAAACGATGGTTTGGAGTGCGACGAGGTTGGGACGGAACTCGGAACTCATACCGCCACCTTCGACAGATTTTTCTCCACCAGGGACACGAACAGCTCCTCAAGGCGATTGGTTTTGTTACGCAGGCTCAGCACTTCGATGTTCTGCAGGGCCAGTTGGCCGAACAGCGCGGTGATGCCCATGGACTTGTCGACCTGGACTTCCAGGGTATGGCTGTCGATCAACCGGGCGGGATAGCCGATCAATTGCGGCGCGGCATTCAAGTCGTTTTTCAGGTCCAGCAGGAAGGTTTCAACGTGCAACTGGCCCAGCAGTTGTTTCATGCTGGTATTTTCGACGATCGTGCCGTGGTCGATGATGCCGATGTTGCGGCATAACTGCTCAGCCTCTTCCAGATAGTGCGTGGTGAGGATGATGGTGATGCCTTTCTGATTCAGTTCGGTGAGGAACGTCCACATCGAACGGCGCAGCTCGATGTCGACCCCGGCAGTCGGTTCGTCGAGGATCAGCAGGCGCGGTTCATGCACCAGCGCACGGGCAATCATCAAGCGACGCTTCATGCCGCCGGACAGCGAACGCGACGGCACATCACGCTTGTCCCACAGGCCGAGCTGGGTCAGGTACTGCTCGGCGCGTTCCTTGGCGATCTTCGCCGGAATGCCGTAGTAACCGGCCTGGGTCACGACGATATCGAACGTTTTTTCGAACTGGTTGAAGTTGAATTCCTGGGGCACCACGCCGATCGAGCGCTTGAGCGCTGCCGGGTTCTTGTCCAGGTCATTGCCAAAGATATTCACCGTGCCGCTGGTCTTGTTCACCAGTGTCGAGAGAATGCCGATGGTCGTGGATTTGCCGGCACCGTTGGGGCCGAGCAAGGCGAAGAAGTCACCTTCGGCGACGTCCAGATCGATACCACTCAAGGCCTGGAACCCGTTGCCGTAGGTTTTGGTTAGCTGCCGGATGGACAGAGCGGAACTCATATCTGATTTACGCACCATGGTGAAGGGAAGAAAGACATAAATAAGGGCGGGCGGCGAGGGATACAACCGCGGCGCACGAGCGCAATGGTGCTTGCCGTCGCCGCACAAGTACAGTCAAGTGTGTCGATAGTAGGTATTAAGTCAACGCGGTCATGACTGCTTTCTGATACGCCGGACGCTGTTTCAGGCGCTCGTACCAGGCTTGCAGATTCGGTTGTGCCGCGCGTTCGACAGGCATCTCGAACCAGGCATAAATGAAACTGCCGAGCGGAATATCGCCCATGCCGATTTCGTTGCCGGACAAGTACGGTTGGCTGGCAAGTGCCTGATCGGCCATGCTCAGCAACTCATTACATTCTTTAATCGCGGCATTGATGGCGGGCCAATCCTGTTTGTCCACCGGGGTACGCAACACGCCCCAGAACACTGTGCGGAACGGCCCGGCAAAACTCGAGGTGGTCCAGTCCATCCACTTGTCGGCGGTGGCCCGGGCCTGTGCATCCGCCGGATACCACGCGCTATCGGGCGCATGTTTGGCTAGCAGATAGCGGACGATGGCGTTGGATTCCCACAGCACGAAGCCGTCATCTTCAATCACCGGCACCCGACCGTTCGGGTTCATCGCGCGGTACTCGGGTGTGTCGACCACGCCGAACGCACCACCGGCATCAATCGCCTCGTAAGCCAGGCCCAATTCCTCGGCAGCCCACAGTGGCTTCCTGACATTCGATGAGTTTTTCCGTCCCCAGATCTTCAGCATGACCGCCTCTTTGCAAATGAGTGGGCAGGCAGCATACGCCGGATCAGACGAGCCTGACATCACTGTGCATGTCACCCAACAGTTGCGGCTGATGATCACCGAACAGGTGTGGATAGCACTTCTCCAGGTGTTCAAAGAAGAAGGTTTCCGGCACATCGGCGAACTGGCCGTGATCGACCAGATACTCCATCAGTTGCGCGCCGTCACGGTTGAACGGGTGGAAAACGCTGTCGTTGATGCCGTCGAACTCCAGCGGTGCCACATTGAACAATTCGCAGAGTTTCTGGTTGAACGCCGGTGTTGCCTTGACCCAGCGACCATTGAGAAACAACTCGGTATAGCCATGCATGGCGAACATATCGCTTTTCAGAAGCTCAAGCAGACGCGGGGTCGACAGATGATTGCGGACATCGGCCAGACCGATGCGCGCCGGGATTCCACAATGTCGAGCACACCCGGCGAGCAGCGTGGCTTTCGGCACGCAGTAGCTTTCCCCTGTCGCCAGCGCATAGCTGCCGCGCAACGTTTGCGGATCGCGACTGAAGGTGTAAGGGTTGTAGCGCACCGCCTCACGCACCGCGCAATACAGACTGACCGCCTGCGCGAGTGGATCGCGGCTGGCACCACGATGCATTTCGGCGAACTCCACCACCGCCGGGTGGTCACTATCGATGAAGCGGCCGGGACTCAGATACTCGTGCATGACGACAGATCTCCTGGGTGAGCCCCGAGTCTAGCGACAGCTCAAGCACAGAGATAACGACGTTTCGGCCAAACTTGGACGCAAAGACGCGGGACTGGCGAACGATTTCCCACACGCGTTGCCCACCGAACCTACGAAAACCGTCCGGGGTTTCCCACGATTTCAATCACCTTGCTCTGACCACCCGCTTTTGCAGATGCCGTCTAAGCTCTGGAGGGTCGATTTGCCTTGGTTCACGGAGGACTGAAATATGCTGTTGTTGTGGATACTGGTTTTGATCGTTGGCGTGGCGTATCTCGCCCACCGGCGCATCGCCCCGCTGCCCGCGTTGGGCATCGTTGCCGTCTACCTGCTGGCAATGGGGATTTTCAGTCACGCGCCGGGCTGGCTGCTGCTGGTGTTCTGGGTCGTCCTGGCGGTGGTTGCCGCGCCGCTGCTGCTGCCCGACCTGCGTCGCAAACACTTCACTGCGCCGCTGTTCAACTGGTTCCAGAAAACCCTGCCACCGATGTCGCAGACCGAACGCGACGCGATCGATGCCGGCACGGTCTGGTGGGACGGTGAACTGTTCAGCGGCCGTCCGGACTGGGACAAACTGCTGTCCTATCCCAAGGTGCAATTGAGCGAAGAAGAGCAGGCCTTTATCGACGGCCCGACCGAAGAACTCTGTGCGATGGTCACTGACTGGCAGATCGGCCAGTCGATGGATCTGCCCCCAGAAGCGTGGACGCACATCAAGGAACACGGTTTCTTCGCCCTGATCATTCCCAAGGAATTCGGCGGTAAAGGCTTCTCCGCCTACGCTCACTCCCAAGTAGCGATGAAACTCGCCACCCGCAGCGGCGATCTCGCGTCCACGGTCATGGTGCCCAACTCGCTAGGCCCAGCCGAATTGCTGCTGCATTACGGCACTGACGAGCAACGCAATCACTATCTGCCGCGGCTCGCCCGTGGCGATGACATCCCGTGCTTCGCCCTCACCGGCCCGCTCGCTGGTTCGGACGCCGGCGCAATGCCCGACACCGGGATCATCTGCAAAGGTCAGTGGGAGGGTCAGGAAGTCCTTGGCCTGCGCCTGAACTGGGAAAAGCGCTACATCACCCTCGGCCCGGTGGCCACCCTGCTCGGCCTGGCCTTCAAAGCGTATGACCCGGATCACCTGCTGGGTGACAAGGAAGACCTCGGCATCAGTCTGGCGCTGATTCCGACCGATACCGCGGGCGTGGAAATCGGCCGTCGGCACCTGCCGCTGGGCGCTGCGTTCATGAACGGCCCGAACTCGGGCAAAGACGTGTTCATCCCGCTGGACTTCCTCATCGGTGGTCAGGAGATGCTCGGCAAAGGCTGGATGATGCTGATGAACTGCCTGTCGGTCGGGCGTTCGATCTCGCTCCCGGCGGTCGGCACCGGCGCGGCCAAGTTCACCAGTCTGGTGACCGGGCAATATGCGCAGATTCGCGAGCAGTTCAATGTACCGCTGTCGGCCTTCGAAGGTATTCAAGAGGCGATGGCGCGTATCGGCGGCAACGCCTGGATGATGGACGCCGCACGCATGCTCACCGCCAACGCGGTGGATCTGGGCGAGAAACCGTCGGTGCTGTCGGCGATCCTCAAGTACCACCTCACCGAACGCGGTCGCGAGTGCATCAGCCACGCCATGGATGTGCACGGTGGCAAGGCGATCATCATGGGCCCGAACAACTACCTTGGGCGCAGCTGGAACGGTGCGCCGATTTTCATCACCGTGGAAGGTGCGAACATTCTGTCGCGCAACCTGATGATCTTCGGTCAGGGCGCGATTCGCTGCCATCCGTTCGTGCTCAAGGAAATGGCCCTCGCCGGTCGCGAGGACAAGGATCAGGCGCTGAAAGAGTTCGACGGCCTGCTGCTCAAACACATCGGGTTCGCCGTGAGCAATGCCGCCAGCACGCTGGTGCTGAACCTGGGTATCGGCCACTTCGAACACGCGCCGGGGGACAAAATCAGCCAAGGCTACTTCCGCGCACTCAATCGTCAGGCCGCGGCGTTCGCGATGCTGGCCGACTTCAGCATGATGTTGCTGGGTGGCGAACTGAAACGTCGCGAACGCTTGTCGGCACGTCTGGGCGATGTATTGAGCAACCTGTATCTGGCCTCCGCCGCGCTCAAGCGTTATCACGATCTGGATTCGCCGGCGTACATGGAGCCGCTGTTCCGCTGGGCGATGGAAGAAAGCCTCGGCCAGTCGGAACGCGCACTGGATGAACTGCTGAGAAACTTCCCGAACAAAGTCTTCGGCTGTGTATTGCGGGTCATCGTGTTCCCGTTCGGTCGTCGTCACAAAGGCCCGTCGGACAAACTCGGTGCCGAGGTAGCAGGTGTCATTGGCCGTGCCAAGGGTGATCCGGCACTGGAAGAACTGCTTGCCGGCTGCTATCGCCCGCAATCGGCAGACGATGCAGTGGGTGCCCTGCAGCACGCAAGCGACTTGCTGCACGCCGCGCAATCGCTGCATAAAAAACTGCACACGTCGCTGAAAAGCGGTCAGGTCAAACCGGCCGCAGGCGAACACGCTATCGATGCGGCTTTGGAGGCCGGCGTGTTACAACCGGTGGAAGCGCAGAGCTTGCGCGATGCCGAAGCGGCGCGGCGCAAGGTGATCGACGTCGATGACTTCGACAAAGAGGAGCTGACGCTGGCTGAGGGGAAAGTCCGCTGATCCCTTCCAACGTATAGCTGTTTATTTGTGAAAAATGGGCGCGGGCGCTTTATACTCCCGCGCCCGTTTTGCTCTTGAGGACTTATCTCGTGTCCAACGTCGTTGCCGATCATCTTGTTTTGCTCGACCACCTGCGCAGTATCCTGGTCGCCGTAGGTGACGCCGAACAGGTTCCCGAAGAAAGCCATGCCTTGTTCCTGGAGCGCTTCGACGAACTGCTGGCGTCATTGCCGATCGATCCGATCGAAAGCCAATACCTGGGCCAGGACATCCTGACTCAAGTGATTACCCGTTACCCGCAAATTGCCCACTTGATCCCGCGGGATCTGCTGTGGTTCTTCGCCGGCGACTGCCTGCACTACCTGGCCGATGAAGAAATCGACATGTATCAGGCGCTGGAAGAACGTCGCTTTGAAGCTGAACAGAACGATGAGCCGTTCGACTGGAACCAGGAAAAGCAGCTGTTGGCGATGTCCGCTCAGGACAGCAAGCACTGATACTCATTGAGTAATGAAAAGGCCCGCATGACTATTCATGCGGGCCTTTTTTTGATCTTCAGCTTTTAAAGCAATCCCTCGCTCTCCGGCAGCTCGTAGGCCATCGCTGCATTACTGGTATTGCCTGGCTTTCCCGGTTTGCTCAAGGTCGGCTCTTTGTCCAGACACTCCACCAGATAATCGATAAACACCCGCAGTTTTGGCGGCAAGTAGCGCGTAGGCGAATGCAGCAGCCACAGACCACCGTGGTAGGAAGCCAGGAACGTCCAGTCCGGCAGCACCTGCACCACCAACTTTTGCTCCAGCGCATAACGCGCAGTGAAATACGGCAGGCTGCCAATGCCGATGTGCTGTAACACCGCCCCCAGGCGCACGCCGGTGTGGTTGGCGGCATATCGACCACGCACACCAACCGTCACCGCTTTGCTGCCTTTCTTGAATTTCCAGCGCGCATCACTCGGGGTTTCGCCCAGATAAATGCAGCTGTGATTGAGCAAATCGTGAGGATGCGTCGGCGTGCCGTGTTCGGCCAGATATTGCGGAGTGGCGCAGAGCAAATGATCGATGGTCAGCAATTGCCGCCCGACCAACCCGGCTGGCGGCCGATCAGTAATTCGAATTGCCAGGTCGACATGGTCGTCAATCAGATCGACTTGCCTATCCTCCAGCAGCAACTCCACATCAACCTTGGGATAACGCCGCAAAAACTCGGGCATGTGTGGATGAATGACAAAACGCCCCACCGCCTTCGGCACGCTGACCCGCACCAGGCCCTCGGCTTCATGAGTGAATTGGCCGCTGATTTCCATCACTGACTTGGCAGCGCTGACCATCTCTTGACAGCGTTTGAACACCTCTTCCCCGCCATCACTCAGGCGCAACTTGCGCGTAGTGCGCTGCAACAAGCGAGTGGCCAAGGCCTTTTCCAGTCGCGAAATACTGCGACTGATCGCCGACGGCGACGAACCCAGTTGGCGAGCCGCTTCAGAAAAGCTGCCGGTCTCCACGACCTTGACGAAAATCGCCATTTCGCCGAGCAATGGCAAGGGAAGATTGATGCTCACAGCGCACAAGTCCTTTGATGTTTGAACGGATTATCACGTTATTGCACGATTCATATAATAAAAATAGAAACTTTAATAAGGGCATGGAATATGACGCTTCGCCTCTTTTTCCATAGTGATGACCTCAAGGCCAATGTGGAAGTCCTCGACTGCACGCCCTACGAGAACGAATTTGCCGTAGTGCTGCGCGCCACTCTGTTTCACCCGCAAGGTGGCGGCCAACCCTGCGACACCGGCTGGATTGGCGAAAGCCAGGTGCTGCGCGTCGTACAGGAACCGGACCAGATCATTCATTTTGTCGACCGACCGGTAAAACTCGGCATGACCTGTATCCGGGTCGATGAACAACGCCGCTGCTTCAACACGCGCATGCATTCGGCCGGGCACCTGATCGGGCATTTCGTCCAGGCCATGGGCTGGATGCCAATCAAGGCGCACCACTGGCCGGATGAGGGCCGGGTGCAATTCAAGCCGGGCGATGCGGCTCAAGAAGTTGATGCACAAACCGTTCAACACGGCATCGGCCAGTGGATCGAAGACGATCTGCCGCGCCTGACCTCGCTGCGCGAAGGCGCGCGGGAAATCGGTTTTGGTGAACTGCCGGCCTATGGCTGCGGTGGCACCCATGTACGCAGCCT
This sequence comes from Pseudomonas sp. NPDC087639, assembly GCF_044743385.1. Lineage (NCBI taxonomy): Bacteria > Pseudomonadati > Pseudomonadota > Gammaproteobacteria > Pseudomonadales > Pseudomonadaceae > Pseudomonas > Pseudomonas sp. NPDC087639. Next base: position 22,354 of record NZ_JBIUWI010000045.1, read on the forward strand.
GAAGGATCTGGGCACAGTCACGATCGCGTCCCTTTCGCAGAAGAAAGGCACGTTGTCCGTCCACTACAGCGTGGATTGAGCATTTCGGACGCTGCCCTGCGCAGCGTCCGGCGCCGGGGAACCGCATTCGCCGGTTCCATTGACTATCGATAGATGGACCTAAAAAATGATGCTAGACGTCGAGCGTCTCGATGAGACGTGCATAAAAAAACTGGCCAACGAAGAAGTCCTCGCCATCCGCGTCAAAGGCTTTTTGCCCGAGCCGTTGGCGATCCAGATTGGCGACAAGATTCTCGCTCCAGGCTTTGAGGGCTACATCAACGCACCGAGTATCGGCCGCATCGGCATGGCGTTTTACGAGGCAGAAAACCAACCGCTGCTGATCGAGGATTACTTCGAACGCGCCACCAGCAACATCGCTGAATTGCGTAATCGCTGTGCGCCCTATTCCTCGCCGGTCGACACCTTGCGCTGCATGCTCGACGAATCCTGGCCGGCCGGCGCCCATCTGGAAAACCTCTACGGTCGCAAGATGTATGTCGGCCTGTCGCGGGTGGTGAAGCCGGGCGTGTGCTTCCTTGCCCATCACGACATTTTCGCCAAGGACGCACCGGAGAGCTTTCAGGCCCGCAGCCTCGAAGCGCAATTTGCCTGCAACGTTTACTTGAACATGCCGACTGAGGGCGGCGCGTTGCAAATGTGGGACGACGACATTTCTCCCGATCAATTCGACGAAATGCGCGGCGACAGTTACGGCATCGACCCCGCACTGCTTGGCCCGCCGACCCTTGAAGTGCGGCCCGAGCCCGGCGATTTCATCATGTTCAATTCGCGCTGCATGCACTCGGTGACGCCAGGTGTGGCGGATCCGCGCTTGAGCCTTTCCTTCTTTGTCGGCTATCGCGGCAATGCTTCACCCCTGACCTTCTGGAGCTGAGATGTTATCGAATTACCTGGGCGAGTTTCTGGCGCTGGCCACCATTCACTTTTTGGCTGTGGTCGCTCCTGGCCCTGACTTCGCCGTGACCATTCGCCAGAGTGTGCGTTTTGGCCGAATTGTGGGTATTTGCACGGCGCTGGGCATCGGCGCGGGCATTTCCGTGCACGTGCTCTACACCCTGCTGGGCGTCGGCGCCTTGATGCATACAACGCCGTGGTTGTTGACTGTCGCCAAGGTGATTGGTGGCGCTTACATCTTGTACCTGGGTGTCAGCCTGCTGCGCAGCAAACCGAAATCGACACTTGAAGGGGATAAAAACAAAGACGAACCGATCGTCGAGCAAACCCTGTTCAAGGCCTTCAGTACCGGTTTTCTGACCAATGCCACCAACCCCAAAGCCACACTGTTTTTCCTGGCTATCTTCACCACGATCATCAGCGCCAATACGCCGCTGCAAATCCAGGCGCTCTATGGCTTGTGGATGTGTTTTGTAAACGCGTTGTGGTTCGTGATCGTTGCGCTGTTTTTCTCCAGCAACAAAGTGCGCTTGCTGTTCATGCGCATGGGCCATTGGTTCGAGCGCACCATGGGCGTCGTGCTGATTCTGTTTGCCGGTCGATTGATGATGTCCTGGTAATTTTCCCCACAAAGCAAAAGGCCCGCCGATTTTCATCGGCGGGCCTTTTTTTCAACTGACAGCCACGAACCTGAGCCGACTGCTATGGATGAAACGGGCAGGGAAAATACAAAAAACGCACAAACAAAAACGCCGCTCATGAATGAGCGGCGTTTTTGTGAAATTGGAGCGGGAAACGAGACTCGAACTCGCGACCCCGACCTTGGCAAGGTCGTGCTCTACCAACTGAGCTATTCCCGCAAATGGCGTCCCCTAGGGGACTCGAACCCCTGTTACCGCCGTGAAAGGGCGGTGTCCTAGGCCACTAGACGAAGGGGACACGCTACAACATTCACTCCCTACCGCGTTTCGCTGTGTGCTTTACGCTGTAAGTGGCGCGCATTCTATGGATGGATTGGGAGGTCGTCAACCCCCTGATATAAATTTATTTAAATCAATGACTTCGACCTGCTTTAAGGGCCCTCGCAAGCTTTTCCGTCGCTTGAGGTTTGACGCCTATATTCCGACACTCGCCAAGACGCTATAGTCCGCAACACAGTGATGGCAATTTGAACATTAAGCGCCAGCATTCATATAAGCAGTGCGCGGCCGATACAGATTGAACCAACCGATCCAACTCGTCGAGCGGCGCTAGGCGCACAAATGCCCAGCCACTACACTCGCATGCGAATCCTATAAAGAGGTCTTACCGGTGACACCACTCATGATCACCCTGCTTGTCATAGCCGGGATCGCAATTCTGATCGCCATTGGCTACATGAACCATGTGGTGGAAAACAACAAGGTAGAGAAGATCCGTACCAAGGTCGAACTCAACGACCGCCTGCGCCGCTGCGGCGAACTGACCGAGACCTTCCCCGGCCAGTTCATGACCCCGGCACTCAAGCTGCTGCTGACCCGACTGGAACTGAACGTCTGCCAGCGTCTGCTGAATCTGGAAAAAACCAGCGCTACAACCAAAGCACGCATCACCGAACTCAACGCGCTGGTGGCCCAGGGCGAATCGATCCCGGTCAACAATCCGCCGGCGCCGATCCTGACCGAAGCCAAAGCCAAAGATGTACGCTTCCTGCTCGAAGCCCTCCACGGCCAGATCACCCGCGCCGCGCACGACGGCTTCCTGCCGCCGAACGAAGCCAAACACTGGGTGCGTGAAGTCCGCCACATTCTGGTCCTGCTGCACATCGAGTTCTTCAACAACCTCGGCCAGCAGTCCCTGCAACAAAACCAGCCCGGCCAGGCCCGCCTCGCCTTCGAACGCGGCGTGCAATACCTGCGCAAACAGCAGGACCCGCAAATCTACTCCGAACAACTTCAATACCTGGAAAAACTGCTGGCCCGCGCCAACGCCCAGGTCATGGACAAAATTGCACCGGTTGAAGGCGAAGAAAACCAACTGACTGCAGGGCTCAAAGATGTTGAAGCCGATGCAGACTGGAAGAAGAAAGCGATCTACGACTGATCAAAGATGCTGAAAGAGAAGCCACCGAGAGGTGGCTTTTTTGTGGCTCTTGATTGGGGAAGACTGAAAGAGATGGGTTGTTTGATAAACCGCGTTCGCGAGCAGGCTCGCTCCTACAGTGAACTGCATGCCCCCTGCCAGAGACCGGTCGGCTGTAAGGCCGCCATCGCCAGCAGGCTGGCTCCTACAGTTTCAATTTGTGTGCGCCCCATGCGGCAAAGCCGCCCCACTCAACACAATGAGCGTTAGCTCGAGTGCAGCTTTTGATCTTAAAGCCCGTCGGAAGGCTGAGTGGAGGGATTGATCCGGGGGTGGGAGCGCAGCGAACGTTTGGCGAAGCCAAACACATCGAGAGGAGGTGCAGCGCAGCAAACCGGAGGCGATGCGCCCGGATCAATCCCGTAGCGAAGGAACCCGAGCCACAGCGAGGGCCGAACGTCAGGGTAAAGCCTTTTGGGTTACCTTTTCGGCGTTTGGAAAAGGTGACCCGCCGTAAGGGCGGAACCGTAATCCGCAACACCACAAAAAACGGATATTCACAAAAAACCATGAACCTGGTCGGCCCTAGGGCCGCCAAGGCTCAAAGCCGAAAATGCCCAACCATCCCCCGCAACTCCCCCCCCAACTGCGCCAGCTCAATACTCGAAGCCGCATTCCCGCGCATCGCAATCGAAGACTGATCCGCACTCGCGCGAATACTCGTCACACTGCGATTAATCTCCTCGGCCACCGAACTCTGCTCCTCGGCAGCCGCCGCAATCTGCTGATTCATCTGCTGAATCAACGAAACCGCCGCCGCAATACTCCCCAACGCACTTTCCGTCTGCAACGCATCACTCACCGCCAACTTCACCAACTCACCACTGCTCTGAATCTGCTGCACCGACGAATGCGCCGCTGAGCGCAACGCACTGACCAACCGCTCGATCTCCTCGGTCGATTGCTGCGTGCGTCTGGCCAGCGCACGAACCTCATCCGCCACCACCGCAAAGCCCCTGCCCTGCTCCCCTGCCCGCGCCGCCTCGATCGCCGCATTCAACGCCAACAGATTGGTCTGCTCTGCCACACTTTTGATCACCTCCAGCACCGTACCGATATTCTGGATTTCAGCACTGAGGCTCTCGATGCTGGAACTGGCCGACGTCGCCGAATCCGCCAGCTGTTCGATCCGTGCCATGCTCTGGCGCACCACCTGCTGACCGCTCTCGACCTTGTCGTCCGCAGTCTGCGCCGCCAACGCCGCCTCTTCAGCGTTGCGCGCAACATCGTGGACGGTGGCGGTCATCTGATTCATCGCCGTGGCCACCTGCTCGGTTTCCTCCTTCTGACTGCTGACCTCAAGATTGGTCTGTTCGGTCACTGCCGACAGTGATTGCGCAGAACTGGCCAGTTGCTCGATACCGGCCTGCAAGCCGCTGACAATAGTGCTGAGGCCTGCGCCCATCTGCTGCATCGCCAACATCAACTGGCCAATCTCGTCACGCCGGGTCACCTCGACAGTCGCGCTCAGATCCCCGGCCGCAATCCGCTGCGCAACAGTGATCACACTGCGTAACGGTGCGACGATCAGTCGAGTAATCACCCACGCCGCAATCAACCCGACCAGCAGTGCCAGCGCCGAAGAGCCCACAATCAACACCGAATTCTTTTTCAGTTCCGCCTGCATGGCTGCGTCTTCGGCAACGTAAGCCTGATCCACCCTTTTCACCACTTGCGCAGCACGCTGGTGCAATTGTTCGTACACCGTCTTTTCCTGATCCAGCAACCCGGTGTACTCGGCCAGTTTGTCGTTGAAGCCGGCGATATGCCCGGAGACCTCATTAAGCACCGTCAGATAACCCTCATCCTTGACCATGGATTTCAACTCTTCGGCTTGAGTCTGTGCCTGGGCGGCCTGTTCGATATTGCCCTTGCCCGCACTGTCGGTATCGCCCTTGCGGCTTTGATCCAGACGAATCCGCGCCTCATTCATCGCTTGCAGCATCAGCCTCGACACCTGACTGACCTGATTGGCCTGCTCGATGAACTGCGCACCGTCCTTACCCTCGCTGTCCTTCAAGGTATACGCACCGTCATCGGCCAACCCGGCCTGCAACACGTCGAGGTTGTTGGCCACACTGGAGACCGACCAACTGGCCATTTCCAAAGCCAGATCCTTGGCCTGGGTCAACGAGACGAACTCATCGAACGACTTGCGATAGGCCCCCAGCGATTGCTCGACATCGGTCATTACCGGCACGTTGGCCGGCGATTGCGCCTTGAGCGCGTTGGCCTGAGCCATCAAACCATCCACGCCTTCGCGCAAGGCATCGGCCGTTTTCGGGTTACCGCGCAAGGCGTATTCCTGCTCAAGCAGGCGAACCTTGAGCAGGCTGCTATTGAGCGAGGACATCTGTTTCAGCCCGTCGAAGCGCAGACTGATGGTTTGCAGGGACCAGACGCCAATGGCCGCCACCAGCGCGGTCAGCAGCAAAACCAGCACAAACCCGATACCCAGTTTTTTCGCCATACCGAGGTTGGCAAAACGTCCTTGCACGGCTGAAATCATTGCGCGTAGTCCCCTGCCAAAGTCTGTTGACGAAGAGTCGCAATGGCCATGAACCAGCACAAGTCTCTGGCGTCGGAATAATGGCAAAAAGCTACGCCTGCGTCGTTTTCAGAACACTTGAGGTCGATCCGAACGGGTATTGCGAAAAAACTGTCGGGCACGCGGATCGCAGGCGTAAGCCACGTTGATGCGCAGCCAATCGCCGGCCTCGCCATTGGGACTGAAGGCATCAGGGGTCGACAGCAATACGCCGCAACGTTGAGCCAGCTGATACACCTGTGCCTGATCGGTCATTCGTGAACGAGCCCAGATGAACAACCCGCCAGTCGGCTTGCCGAATACTTCCCAGTCGGCGTCCTCCAGCGCCTGCAGCGCGGCGGCGCGATCGGCATTCAGGCGCTGCCGCTGACGGTTTACGAGTTTGCGGTAAGCACCCGTCGCCAACAGACTGGTCAACACCGCCTCGCAAAACCTCGAGCCTCCCAGGCCACTGATCATCTTCACCTGAGCCAGCTGCTCAATCAGCTTACTGTCGGCCTTCACAAAACCGACCCGCAACGAACTACTCAGTGTCTTGGAAAAACTGCCCACATAGATGACACGCCCATCGTCATCCAGTGCGGCCAGACGCGCACCGTTACCCGTGTGCAAGTCAGCGTAGACATCGTCTTCGATCAGGCGCACATCGTAGAGTTTGCTCAGTTGCATGACCCGCTGAGCCACCGCCGGCGTCAGGCAACTGCCGGTGGGATTGTGATGATGGCTGTTGATGAAGAATGCGCCGGGCTGAAACTGTTGCAGCAAAACCTCGAGCGCCTCGAGATCCGGCCCGCTGGGCGTACGACGCACTTCGAGCATGCGCACGCCATGCAGGCGCAAAAGGTCGAACAGCGGCGCATAACCGGGCGTCTCGACCACCACGCAGTCGCCGGCCTTGAACAACGTACGGACGATCAGATCCAGCGCGTGGCTGGCACCACATGTGCTCAACAACTGCGTGCTGCGGGCCTCGATACTGAATAGCTTGAGGCGTTTGACAATCTGCTCGCGCAACGCCGCGAGGCCCAGTGGCGTGCTGTAGTTGAACAGACTGGCCATGTCGGTACGCGCCACTTCACGCAATGCGTAGCTGAGATCGTCGGGCTCGCGCCAGCTCTCCGGCAAACCACCACCACCGAGTTTCAATCCGCTTGTTGCGCCGCACACCGCATCGCACCAGGCATGTCGCCCCTCGATTGACAGCAACTCGTCCTCCGCGCCCTCCCTGGAAGGCGACGCTGCCACGATAAAACCAGCACCCTGACGCGTGCTCAGAACGCCCTGCGACACCAACCGCTCACAAGCCTCGACAACACACGACTGGCTGAGCAGATTGCCCCGGGCGATCTGCCGAACGGAAGGCAAACGGGTGGCCGGTGGTACTCCGCTTTGCAGTATCCAGTCAGTTAGTCCGTCAACAATCTGCTGCACGACCGGCACCATTGCCTGTCGATCAATTCTCAATTCCATGAGCAAGCAAACTCCTGTCCGTTTTGCTGGCGGCAGTAAATCACAGCCACGTCGCACAGGCTGTGCGACAACGCCGCCAAAAGCGACCGATCTAATCCTTTGATACACATTGTTTAGCCGTTTAAGGGAACTGAAAGCGGCGCAAAAAAAAGCCCGCACGAATGCGGGCTTTGTTCAGCAGCAACCTTTCAGAACGCGGTCACGCCGCCATCCACGGCCAGCGAATGTCCGGTGGTGAATGCCGCGCCGTCGCTGCACAGGTACAACACTGCACTGGCAATTTCCTCGACCTTGCCGATGCGGCCTACCGGGTGCATCGCGTTGGCGAACTCGCCCTTCTTCGGATCGGCCTCGTAGGCACGGCGGAACATGTCAGTGTCGATTACCGCCGGGCACACCGCATTGACGCGGATTTTCTTTTTCGCGTACTCGATGGCGGCCGACTTGGTCAGACCGATCACCGCGTGTTTCGACGCCGCGTAAATACTCATCTTCGGCGCCGCCCCGAGCCCCGCCACCGATGCGGTGTTGACGATCGCCCCGCCGCCCTGCGCCAGCAACAGCGGCAATTGATACTTCATGCACAGCCAGACGCCTTTGACGTTGACGCCCATGATGGCGTCGAACTCATCCATCGAGCTTTCGGCCAGTTTGCCTTTCTCGATTTCGATCCCGGCATTATTGAAGGCATAGTCGAGACGGCCGTAGGTATTGATCACCTCGTCCATCAGATTTTTTACTTCGCTTTCGACGGTAACGTTGCAACGCACGAAAGTCGCTTCGCCACCGGCTGTACGAATCAGCGCAACCGTGCCCTCGCCCCCGGCCGCGTCCAGATCGGCCACCACCACTTTCAAGCCTTCGGCGGCGAATGCCTGGGCGGTTGCTCGGCCGATGCCGTTGGCGGCTCCGGTGACTACAGCAACCTGACCGGAAAACGTCATGCTCATTGTTATGTCCTCGAAGGGAATGATGCAGGGAGAGAGTTTGAGATTTGCAGCATAGCCATTGGGCGTGGACGGGCGTCAGCACTATCAGAAGGCTGTTTATGCCCCCATGCGCCGCAGTGATAGAACCCCACCAATAACTATCACTGCACTGGATTGGAATGCATTCGCCGCATCAGCCAACCTTGCGACATCGCCGCTGAAGGTCTATCAACAAGGCTTCATTCAGCTCGAGTGCCTGCCATGACCAACCAGACCAATCGCCAGTTCCTGCTCGCCAAACGCCCGGTGGGCGCAGCGACTCGCGAGACTTTCACTTATCAGGAAGTACCGGTGGGCGAACCGGCGGCGGGACAGATACTGGTGAAGAACGAATACCTGTCCCTCGACCCGGCCATGCGTGGCTGGATGAATGAAGGCAAGTCCTATATCCCGCCGGTCGGCATCGGTGAAGTCATGCGCGCCTTGGGCGTCGGCAAAGTCATCGCTTCGAACAATCCGGGGTTCGCGGTCGGGGACTACGTCAACGGCGCGATCGGCGTGCAGGATTATTTCCTCGGCGAGCCGCGAGGTTTCTACAAGGTCGATCCGAAACTGGCGCCGTTGCCGGTGTATTTGTCCGCGCTGGGCATGACCGGCATGACCGCGTACTTCGCCTTACTCGACGTCGGTGCACCGAAGGCTGGTGACACCGTGGTGCTTTCCGGCGCGGCCGGTGCGGTGGGCAGCATTGCCGGGCAGATCGCCAAGATCAAAGGCTGCCGGGTGATCGGCATTGCCGGCGGTGCCGACAAGAGCAAATACCTGATAGATGAACTGGGCTTTGACGGCGCCATCGACTACAAAAACGAAGACGTGCTGGCCGGGCTCAAGCGTGAATGTCCGAAAGGTGTGGACGTGTATTTCGATAACGTCGGCGGCGACATTCTCGATGCGGTGCTGAGTCGCCTGGCCCCGAAAGCGCGGGTGGTGATCTGCGGCGCCATCAGCCAGTACAACAATAAAGAGGCGGTAAAAGGCCCGGCCAACTATTTGTCGTTGTTGGTCAATCGTGCGCGCATGGAAGGTTTTGTGGTGATGGACTATGCGGCGCAGTACGCGAGTGCCGCGCAGGAAATGGCCGGGTGGATGGCCAAGGGGCAGCTCAAGAGCAAGGAAGACATCGTCGAAGGACTGGAGACATTCCCGGAGACGCTGATGAAACTGTTCAGCGGTGAGAACTTTGGCAAGTTGGTGTTGAAGGTTTAACTCACAACCACTGTAGGAGCTGCCGAAGGCTGCGATCTTTTGGCGATACCGGCCTATTCAAAAAACACGGGCAAGATCAAAAGATCGCAGGCTGCGCCAGCTCCTACAGGGTTTTGCGTTCGGGCTTTCAGGCGATTTCGGCCACTACGGAGGCCAACGCCTTGGCCGGATCCGCCGCCTGGCTGATCGGGCGGCCGATCACCAGGTAATCGGAACCGGCATCCAGCGCCTGACGCGGGGTCAGAATGCGACGCTGGTCGTCCTGCGCGCTGCCCGCCGGACGAATCCCCGGGGTCACCAGTTGCAGCGACGGATGTGCGGTTTTCAGGGCCTGGGCTTCCAGTGCCGAGCACACCAGTCCGTCCATCCCGGCCTTCTCGGCCAGTGCCGCCAGACGCAATACCTGCTCCTGCGGTTCGATATCCAGACCGATACCGGCCAGATCCTCGCGCTCCATGCTGGTCAGCACCGTCACGCCGATCAGCAGCGGTTGTGGGCCACTGCGCTTGTCCAGCTCTTCACGGCAGGCTGCCATCATGCGCATGCCACCGGAGCAATGCACGTTGACCATCCACACACCCATCTCGGCAGCGGCTTTGACGGCCATCGCAGTGGTGTTCGGGATGTCGTGGAATTTCAGGTCAAGAAACACTTCAAAACCCTTGTCACGCAGGGTGCCGACGATTTCCGCGGCGCAACTGGTGAACAGTTCCTTGCCCACTTTGACCCGGCACAGTTTCGGGTCCAACTG
>NZ_JBIUWI010000045.1:32405-49862 GCF_044743385.1 Pseudomonas sp. NPDC087639
CTTCCGTGCGGCGTCACGGGTGGGGCAATCCAGGGCGACGATGATAGGAGTCTGGCAGACGGACATGGATGGGCTCTCAGGCAGGTCGAAATCGGCGCGCATTGTAGCGGAACCGGCGGCGGCGCGGCACCCGATGATCGGTAAATCGTCGCGCCAACCGTGATCAGCATAGCGCTCGCTGCTATTGTGTCGACTCCGATACACAACCGACACGCCACCAACAAGCACCCGCGCTAGCCTCGCCAGCCGCAACACGTCCTTACATCAGCACTTCCCGCCCCACGGCCGGACGCCTATGCTGAAACCACCACCTCGCAGCCCATCTTTGTGGTTGGCGGCCTACTGGCAGATAAACAGCCCCATGCACAACAACCAAACCACCGTGAATGATGAGCAAAAAGACGACAAGCGCTGGAGCATCCGGGCCCTGATCGTCGACGATGACGTGCCGATCCGCGAGTTGATGATCGACTACCTCGCCCGTTTCAACATTCACGCCAGCGGCGTCACCGACGGCGCGGCGATGCGCCAGGCGATGCAGGCCGAACATTTTGATGTGGTGGTGCTGGATCTGATGTTGCCAGGCGAAGACGGCTTGTCGCTGTGCCGCTGGCTGCGCGCCGAATCGGACATCCCGATCCTGATGCTCACCGCCCGTTGCGAACCCACTGACCGCATCATCGGCCTGGAATTGGGCGCTGATGACTACATGGCCAAACCGTTTGAACCGCGCGAACTGGTGGCGCGGATCCAGACCATTCTGCGCCGCGTACGCGATGATCGCACCGAACAGCGGGCGAACATTCGCTTCGACAACTGGCGCCTGAACAGCGTCCTGCGCCAACTGATCGCCGACAACGGCCTTGTGGTGCCACTGTCCAACGCCGAATTCCGTTTGCTTTGGGTTTTCATCGAACGCCCGCGCCGAGTGCTCAGCCGCGAACAATTGCTCGACGCCGCCCGCGGGCGCTCGATCGAAGCGTTCGACCGCAGTATCGACCTGCTGGTCTCGCGCCTGCGGCAAAAACTCGGCGACGATCCAAAAGCCCCGCAGTTGATCAAGACCGTTCGCGGTGAGGGCTACCTGTTCGACGCCAGGGACATCGGCTGATGCGGGCGCGCTTCGACACGCTGTTCGGCCGCCTTTTTGGCATGCTGTTCGCGGCGATCGTCCTGGCACACCTGTTGGCGTTTACCTGGTTTCGCCTCTACGGCCCGCCACCGCCTCCGCCGCCACCGGAGTTTTCCCAGAACGCCGAGGGGCAACGTCCGCCCCAGGATCCGCGATACCCGCCACGCCCGCCTCGCCCGTGGTTTGGCGGGCCGATCGTGCCGCTGACGTTTCAGTTTGTCTCGCTGATAATTGCCGCGTGGTACGGCGCCAAACTGCTGAGTCGGCCGATCCAGCGCCTGAGCGACGCGGCCGAACGCCTCAGCGAAGACCTCGACAGCCCACCGCTCGACGAATCCGGCCCGCGCGAAGCCAGGCAAGCGGCGCACACCTTCAACCTGATGCAGCATCGCATTCGCGAACAGGTTCAACAGCGCGCACGCATGCTCGGCGCCGTCTCCCACGATCTGCGCACACCGCTGTCACGCCTGAAACTGCGTCTGGAAAACATCAGCGACGACAAGTTGCAAAGCCAGATGCGTCAGGATCTGAACGACATGATCGGCATGCTCGACGCCACCCTCACCTACCTGCACGAACAACGTACCAGCGAAGCGCTGCAACTGATGGACGTGCAGGCGCTGGTCGAATCGTTGTGCGAAAACGCTCAGGATCAAGGCGCTGACGTGCAAGTCAGCGGCCATTGCCCACCGATGCAGGTGCAGCCGATGGCGCTGCGTTCGTGTATCAACAACCTGATGGACAATGCCCTGCGCTATGCCGGGCAGGCGCGCATCGAATTGCAGGATCAGCGCGAGCAACTGCTGATCCGCGTGATCGACCACGGGCCGGGGATTGCCGAGGACAAGCGCGAGGCGGTGTTCGAACCGTTCTATCGCCTGGAAGGTTCGCGCAACCGCAATTCCGGTGGCGTGGGCTTGGGCATGACCATCGCCCGCGAGGCAGCGCAGCGTTTTGGCGGGCAATTGAACCTGGAAGAAACACCGGGTGGCGGCCTGACGGCAATCATCCGTTTGCCCCGCCCCTGAGAACACATCTGTGTACCAATCGGTACAAACCCCACATACCCACGACAACTTACGCCTTGAGGCTGCATAAGCCGGTACACCCACCGGCTTTCCATTCCAGGGAGTGAGTCCGATGATCGGTAGCGTCAGCAACTACACGAGCTATACCAGCACCAGCAGCAGCACCACTACGCAAAACGCCCGCAGCCAGCAACTGCAAAAAGAACTGTTCGCCAAACTCGACAGCAACGGCGACGGCGCGGTGGATCAGGACGAACTGAACAGCGCCCTGTCTCAAAAATCCGATGACGGCCTGCTGGTCAACCTGAGCAAACAGTTCGGTGATCTGGACAGCGACGGCAGCGGTAGCCTGAGTGCCGAAGAAATGACCGCCATGGCGCCCCCACCGCCACGCGATCAAGCGCCCAACACCGACCTGGCCGACGCCCTGATCAGCGCACTCGACATCGACGGCGACGGTGCCATCAGCAGCGACGAACTGAGCACCGGCCTGACCAGCGCCGGCAGCACCGCCGACAGCAATGAAATCTTCTCGGCGCTGGACAAGAACGAAGACGGCGTCGTCAGCCAGGACGAACTCACCGCCAGCCTGACCCCGCCGCCACCGCCTCCGCCACAAGTGAACAGCGATGAACTGTTCAGCCAGCTTGATGCCGACGGTGACGGCAGCGTAACCGCGACCGAACTGAGCAGCGTGTTGCAGGCCAGCGACAGCACCTCGACAGCCAGCACCGACACCAGCGCCGCGCTGCTCAAGGTTCTGGATAGCGACAGTAGCGGTGGCGTCAGCAGCGATGAGTTGAAGGCAGCTTTGCAGTCTGGACGTGAACGTCTGGATGAGGAGCAGACCGCCAGCGCTCAGACCAGCGCAGAAGCGCTGAACCGCATGATTGCGAACTTGAGCAAGCAGTACTCGTTGGATAATGCGGCGCCGGTGGGTAAGTACCTCAACGTCGCTACGTAACCCGCCTACTGTAGGAGCTGTCGAGTGGAACGAGGCTGCGATCTTTTGATTTTGCTTTTTGAATCATTAGCAAGATCAACAGATCGTGGCGTTTGGCGGTTCTTGCATGTGTGTGTGTGGGTGGGGGTTGGGGGTTGGGGGCATATCCGTTGCTGCGGTAACGGCTGCTTAGGGTTCCGCCCTTACGGCGGGTCACCTTTTCCAAACGCCGAAAAGGTAACCCAAAAGGCTGCCCCCTGACGTACGGCACTTCGCTGAGGCTCAGTGTTCCCTCGCTACGGTGTCCATCCGGGGGCATCGCCTCCGGTTTGCTTCGCTGCACCTCCTCTCGATGGATGCGGCTTCGCCGCACGGCGCTGCGCGCCTACCCCCCGGATGAACACCTTCGCTCGGCCTGCCGATGGGCTGAAGAGCAAGATCAAGAACAAAAGCAAAGCCGAAGCCGAAGCCAAAGCCAAAGCCAAAGCCAAAGCCAAAGCCAAAGCCAAAGCCAAAGCCAAAGCCAAAGCCAAAGCCAAAGCAGATCAAAAGATCGCAGCCTTCGGCAGCTCCTACAAGGAGTGAGTACACCTACCAGAGCCTGGTCGGCTATCAGGCCGCCATCGCTGGCAAGCCAGCTCCCACAAGAAAATGAATACACCCCACACGCGGCGCATGCCGCCCCACTCAACACAATGAGCGTTAGCTCGAGTACCGCTTTTGATCTTAAAGCGCCCGTCGGAAGGCTGAGTGGAGGGATTGATCCGGGGGTGGGAGCGCAGCGACCGTTCGACGAAGTCGAACACATCGAGAGGAGGTGCAGCGAAGCAAACCGGAGGCGATGCCCCCGGATCAATCCCGCAGCGAAGGAACCCGAGCCTAAGCGAGGGCCGTACGTCAGGGCACAGACCTTTTGGTTACTTTTGGGGCGTTTGCCAAAAGTGACCCGCCGTAAGGGCGGAACCCTAATCAGCCATTACCGCAGAAACGGATATACACCCAACCCCCACCAACAGCGAACCTAAACCCGAGCCTGACTCTTACTCCAATCCGTCAACAAACTATAAGCAACCGCCAAAAGCGTAGGCCCGATAAACAACCCAATAAACCCAAACGCAATCAACCCGCCAAACACCCCAAGCAACACAATCACCAACGGCAAATTCCCGCCACGACTGATCAGATAAGGCTTCAGCACGTTATCCACGCCACTGATGATGAACGTCCCCCAGATCCCGAGAAACACCGCCATCCCATACTCACCCTTCCACGCCAGCCAAGCCGTTGCCGGTACCCAGACCAACGGTGGCCCCATCGGAATCAGACTCAGCAGGAAGGTCACAATCCCCAACACCAATGCACCCGGCACCCCGGCAATCAAAAACCCGATCAACGCCAGAACCGCCTGTGCCGCCGCCGTGCCGATTACCCCGTTGACCACCCGCTGCACCGTACCGGCCACCAGCTCGATGTAGTACCCGGCACGATCGCCGATCAAACGCTCCAGCAGACCGTGCACGAACGCCGCCAGACGCGGCCCGTCACGATAGAAAAAGAACACAAAGACAATGCTCAGTGTCAGTTCAAGGATGCCGCCGCCAATCTGCGCACTGCGCGCCAGCAACCAGTTACCGACCTGCCCCAGATAAGGCTTGATCGACACCATCAACGCCGCGCCCTGCTGATCGATGCTGTTCCAGATCCCGAGCAGCCGCCCGCCCACAAACGGCACAGCGCCCAGCCAGGCTGGCGCCTCCGGCAGACCATCAACCTGCACATCCTTGATAAAGGCCGTGGCATCGCGCACATGATCAGCCAGGTTGAACCCCAGCCAGACCAGCGGCACTGCCACCAGCAGCATCCAACCCAACGTCAGAATCGCGGCAGCCAGCGACTCACGACCATTGAGCAACCGAGTCAGAAGACGCATCAGCGGCCAACTGGCAAACGCCAGCACTGCCCCCCAGAAAAGCGCCGACCAGAACGGCGCCATCACCCACAGGCTGGCGCCAAACAACACCAACAGCAGGATCTGCACCAGCAGTCGATCGTTATTGAGCATGTAAAGTCTCGAAAAAGTCAGTCAGGCCAAGAGTAGGCGAACATGCCGCGCATGCTCGCCCGCCAGAGCTTATCGCAACAGATCAATGCGCAGGCCAACGCCGTCGACATTGCCGGTTTCCATCCGCGCCGCGCGTACGCCCTGATTGATCAGCGCCTGGCGCCAGGCCTCGGCTTTAGGGCCGGACACCGTGACTCGCTGAGTGGTATCGAGGTTCAAACCACGCGAAATCAAGCGCAGCCAGGTGTCATCCGGATCATTGACGAGTTTTGGGAAATCCAGCTCGCCGGTGCTCTTGAGTTGGCGCAACAAGGTCGCCGAAGTCGGCAGCAACTCGCCTAATGGCGCCCCCGCATCGAACTGTTCGACATGCAGATAGGCTTTGCGATTGCCGCGCGTGATGCTGTAGAGCGCCACCAGCGTGTTGTCCTTCGGTGCCGCCAACCTCAGCAACAGATAGGCCTGTTGCTCGTCGGAGCCATACAGCTTGGCATTACCGAACACCTCATTAGCCCACAGACTGCTTTCGCCACAGTCGCGCGCCTGACACCAGAACAGCAACTCGGCATCCTGCTTTTGCAGGGCCTCGCGGGCAGCGGTGAAGGCTTCGGTGGCGGAATGTTCGGGCGGCAACTCGTAAGTGACCGAGGTGGTCTGGCCACGGGCAGTGACTTGGCCGTCAAAGCGCAACTGGCCGCTGATCTTGCGAATCGAGCCCAGCGGGTAGATTCGCTCCAGCTCCACGGGCGGGCGATAGTCGACGATTTGCGCATCGGCCAGACGCGGCACGATCTGCAAATCCTGACTGCCGGGCACATCGGCGGCGAACGAAACGGAACTGAAACAGCACAGCGCCAACAGACTGAGTGACCGCATAGTCAGGCTCATCGGATCGGCATGACTTGGCTATTCGGGGTCGCAGCGGTATAGAAATCCATCGTGGTTGTCTCCCATTTCAACCCGCCCAGCCTCGACAGTTGCCCGCTGCAAGTCAAGGAATGGCGAAGAACCGATTGAAACAGTCTGCGACAAGGTCGGCACCCGCGTCGTCGTTGAGGTGCAAATGGTGCCCGCCGGGCAGCTGTTCCCTGCTAAAGGGTAGACGCTCCAGCAGCTCCGGATGTTTGGCCAGCATGCCGTCGGCCGCGACCACCAATTGCGCCGGGCAACCGATGCGCTGGACGAATGCCATCGCCTGCTCCTGAGTCAGGCGCAATGGCGAAGGCAGGGTCAGGCGATTGTCGGTGCGCCATGTGTAACCGCCGGGCACCGGCATCAAACCGCGTTGAGCCAACAACTCTGCAGCCTCACGACTGACCGCCACCAAGCCTTTCATTCGCGCTTCGATGGCACGGTCGAGGGTGTTGTAGACCGGTTTGCGTTTCTCGCGCAGATCCAGCTGCGCTTGCAGGGCCATGCCCATGCGCTCGGCAGCGTTTTCGCCTTTGTCTGTAGGAGGAATCACCCCGTCGATCAAAGCCAGATGGCTGATACGCTCCGGCAATGAACCCGCCAGCACCAGTGAAACGATGGCGCCCATCGAATGCCCGAGCAGGCCGAACCGTTTCCAGCCCAGTTGTTCGGCAACTTGCAGCACATCATGGGCGTAGTCCCACAGCGCATAACCGGCGCCCTTCGGTCGATGCCCGGAATGCCCATGCCCAGCCATGTCCAGCGCAATAATGCGCAGGCCTTTGAGCTTGGGCGCCAGGCGCGCGAAGCTGTTGGCGTTGTCGAGCCAGCCATGCAGGGCGATCACCGGCAAGCCATCCTCAGGGCCGAACAAATGCGCTGCCAACTCGATATGCGGCAGGCTCAGGCGCACCTCTTCGACTGTCTGGCTCATGCGCAATCCTTGTCCTGACGGTTTTCCCAGCGAGTGAACAGATTCTTCAGCAGCCGCGCGGTGTCTTGCGGTCGCTCAAGGGGAAACATATGGCCACCGGGCATGCTCAGCGCCTCTCCCTGGGCAAGGCGTGAAACAAAGTGGGTGTGATGGCGCATCACCACGCGACTCTTGTGCCCACGCACCACCGCCAGCGGTACCTGCAACTGGCGAGTGCGCCCCGGGCTGGTGTGCGGCACGCCGCGATAGATGCTGATCTCGGTGGCCGGATCGAAACGCAGACGCAGCTTGTCGCCGACCTTGTGCAGGCCATGTTGCAGGTAAGCGTCGAAGCATTCCGGGTCAAAGCCACGAAACAGGCTCTTGCCGGCGAAGTAACTGCGCGCGCTGTCGAGGTCGGCGAACTCTTCGCGGCGCCCGAGTGTGCGGCCGGCCGGAGTCAATCGATCGATGAAACCAAAGCGCTTGGCGGCGCGAATCACCCATTGATCCGTGCGGGTCAGCACCGGCGAATCGAGCATCACCACGCCGCGATACAACTCAGGGCAACGCAGCGCCGCGTGTAAATGCAGCACACCACCGAAGGAATGACCGACGCCCCACACCGGCTGGTCTTGCTGTTTGAGATGGTGGATCAACTCGTCAACGAGGTTGTACCAGTTGTCATCCGCCGGGAAACGCGGGTCATGGGCATGCTGCTCCAGATGCGCGACCCGATACTCGGGCGCCAGCGCCGCGAACAACTTGCCATAGGTGCCCGAAGGGAAACCGTTGGCGTGGGCGAAAAAGATCGGTTGCGACATACCGGTAAATCCATGAGCGGGAAACGTGGCGTTGATTGTCCGTAAGACCGAAGCCGGCGGCAATGACCGTAACTGCCAGGAATGATGACAGTCCGGTCAGGGTGATGGTGGGTCAGGGGTTCGCTTTCCCGCTCACTGTAGAGACCCGTTTTCACCGCGCCGGTGGCTGCTCACCCAACGGCACCACAGCCATGGTCAATCGCGACACACAACTGGCCTTGCCTTCATCGCTGGTCAGACGGATATCCCACACGTGCGTCGTGCGGCCGATATGAATCGGCTTGGCCACCGCCGTCACCCGACCACTGCGCAAGCCGCGCAAATGGTTGGCGTTGATCTCCAGCCCCACGCAGTAAAACTTGCTCGCGTCGATGCACAAATAGCTGGCCATCGAACCGACGGTTTCCGCCAGCACCACCGATGCGCCGCCATGCAGCAATCCGTAAGGCTGGTGAGTGCGATGGTCGATGACCATGCTCGCGGTCAGCGATTCTTCATCGAACGCTTCGAAGCGGATATCCAGCACTTCGCCGATGGTGTTTTTCTGGATCGCGTTCAACTGCTCGATGTTCGGGGTGGTGCGCCACAGACTCATCGCAGACTTCCTTTGTTGTTTTTAGTGGTCGCTCAATCCTGCCACAGCACTGCCTCACTGCGCTCGCTCCATTCTTCGAAGCGGGCGCCGTAGGTGTCTTCGATGACGTTGCGTTTGATTTTCAGGGTCGGCGTGAGAAAGCCGTTTTCCACCGCCCAACTGTCCTTGACCACCACCAACCGACGCAGGCGTTCGTGTTTGTCGAGCACGGCATTGACGTCTTCCAGAAGCTTTTCCAGGCTCGAATGCAGACTCGCACGCGGCTCCTCCTGATTGACGCTTGAGAGTACGCACAACCCCAGCGGCGCACTCAGGCCATCACCGACCACGCACACCTGCTCGATTCGCGAATGCACCGCCAGACGGTTTTCGATCGGTGCCGGCGCCACGTACTTGCCTTTGCTGGTCTTGAAAATCTCCTTCAACCGCCCGGTTAATCGCAGACGTCCCTCGGCATCCTGCTCGCCCTTGTCTCCAGTACGCAGGAAGCCGTCTTCTGTGAGGGTTTCAGCGGTTTTCTGCGGTTCCTTGAAATAGCCGAGCATGTTCGCCCGACTGCGCACCTGCACCTCGCCTGACTCATCGATGCGCACCTCGACATCCGGGCACGGTTTGCCGATCCAGCCCTGTTTGTACTGGCCCGGCAGGCAGATGTGCGAGTAGCCGCAACTCTCGGTCATGCCATAGACCTCCAGCACATCGAGCCCGAGCTTCTGATACCAGGTGAGCAAAGTCTGCGGCACCGGTGCTGCGCCGGACAGAGCAACGCGCAAGGCATCAAGCCCCAGGCCTGCCAGCACTTTGTGCCCTACCCGCTTGCCAATGAACGGCAGGCCGAGGAGGAAATCCAGACGCTTCGCCGGGATCTTGCTGTAGACGCCCATCTGGAATTTGGTCCAGATCCGCGGCACGCCGAACATCGCCGTCGGCCGCGCACGTTTGAGGTCAGTGATAAAGGTGTCGAGGCTTTCAGCAAAAAACACGGTCTGCCCGGTGTAGATCGAAGCCAGTTCAACGAACATGCGCTCGGCGACGTGGCACAACGGCAGGTACGACAGCAGTCGATCACTCTCGTTGAGCCCGAACAACTGCGTGCCGCGGGTCGTCGCGAAGCCGAGATTGGCAAAGCTGTGCATTACGCCTTTGGGCAGGCCAGTGGTGCCGGAGGTGTAGATGATGGTCGCCAGTTGCTCGGCGGCGGGACGCGGGTCGTCTTGAATTGGCGAACTGCGCTGCAGGTCATCCCAACTGAAATCGAAGTCACCGGGTGGATGCAGCGGCAGGCTGATGGTCGGCAGATCAGCCGGCACGCCTTTGGACATGCCCGACCAGTCATCGAGTTTGCCGATGAACGCCAAGACGCTTTCCGAGTGATTGAGTACTTGAGCCACGGAGTCGGCGGTGAGGTTGGGATACAGCGGCACCGAAACGTGCCCGGCCATCCAGATCGCCAGATCGGCAATGATCCAGTGTGCGCAGTTTTTCGAGATCAGGGCGATGTGGCTGCCTTGCGGCAATTCCCGGGCACGCAGCCAGTGCGCAGCGCAGCGGGCCTGATGACCGACGTCGGCCCAGGTCAGGGTCTCGACCTGCCCACCGCCGACAGGTTGCACGAGGAAGCGCTGGCGCGGGTGCCGGCCCTCGCGTTCGTAAAACACGTCCAGCGGCAAACGGAATGCGGCAGACATGCGACTCGCTCCTGTTTTTTTGGTCTGGAGCAAGCGTAGTCAACCAAGCAAGTGCTTGGTTGGAAAATTCACACAAATAATTTCCGACGACACAGAGAACATGTGGGAGCGAGCCTGCTCGCGAATGCAGGGTGTCAGGCACATAAGTTGTGAATGACACTCCGCTTTCGCGAGCAGGCTCGCTCCCACAAAGGGATCAGCGTTATGGGTGCTTGAGGCTGTTGAGGGTCATCGAGCCGATCAGCAGTTCAGGACTCTCAAGCTCAGCCAACCCCGCCGTGCTGACCCGCTCCGGCGGATGCCCGGCGCCATGTTGCAGATAGCTCAACAGATTGCCCACCAACGGGTTGTGACTGACCAGCAGCACATTGCTCACCGACACCAGTTGATCGGTGACCTTGTCCGGATCAACTTCCGGCGTCAGCCACTCGACCGTGCGAATCTCCGGCTCGAATTTCAGCGCCTCGCGGACAATCTGTGCGGTCTGCTGCGCGCGCAGATAAGGGCTGGCGTAGATTGCGGTCAATGGCTTGCCCTTCAGGTGGGCCGCACTGCGCAGGACTTCTTTGCGACCGTGCTGGGTCAGCTCGCGCTCGGAATCGGGGCGCGAGCCATAAGGCACGGCCTCGCCGTGACGCAATACCCAGAGTTTCATAGCTTGGGTTCCTCATCTCGGGCCGGATGCGGTGCTGGCGGCACGGCGTGCGGCGCTTCACCTTCCGGGGTACGCGGCGTTGGCCAGTCGGCGAACGGCCAGGGTTTCTGGTCGCTGTGGAAGCTGCCGAAGCGGCCGATCTGCGCCAGAAACTGGCTCAGGCTGTCGCCGAAATTCATCAGGCTGGCGCTCGGGGCGCCATAGATCAAACGATAGATCAGCTGCACCAGCACCACCGCGCCGAGGATGAACTGCGCCACTTGCCAGACCAGCACGTAGACGATCATCCACAACACCCGCAGAAGGATGGATTCGTACTTGGCTTCGGTTTTCGGATCGTTCATATGTCGTTCCCTGTGAATCAGTTGAAACCACTGGTGGAAATAAAGTCGACGTCGGTTTTCGGCTCGGCCCGCATCAGTAGACCAATCACCTGCTCCAGCGTGCGTCCTTCGAACAGAATGGCGTGCAGCCCGGCGACCAGCGGCATGTACACGCCAACCTCATGGGATTTGGCTTTGAGCACCTTCAGGGTGTTCACCCCTTCGGCGACTTCACCGAGGCGCGATACCGCTTCTTCAAGGCTCAGGCCCTGACCGAGGGCGAATCCGACCTGATAGTTGCGGCTCTTGGGCGACGAGCACGTGACGATAAGATCGCCAACGCCGGCCAGACCGAGGAAGGTCATCGGGTTGGCGCCCTGATTGACCGCAAACCGGGTCATCTCGGCCAAGGCGCGAGTGATCAGCATACTCTTGGTGTTCTCGCCCATTTCCAGCGCCACCGCCATGCCGGCGATGATCGCGTAAACGTTTTTCAAGGCCCCGCCCAGTTCGACACCGAAACGGTCGGCGCTGGCATAAACGCGGAAGGTGCGGCCATGCAGCGCCGCTTGCACCTGCTTGCACAGTTCTTCGTCCTCACTGGCAACCACCGTGGCGGTCAGCGCGTGTTCGGCGATTTCCCGCGCCAGATTCGGCCCGGACAACACGCCGATGCGTGCCTGCGGGGCGATCTCTTCGAGGATCTGGCTCATCAGTTTGAAGGTGTGGGCTTCGATGCCTTTGGTCAGGCTGACCAGCATTTTGCCACTCAGCCGCTCGGCGTGAGCCGCCAGCACCGTGCGCAACGCGCTGGACGGCAGCGCGACAAAGCACAGGTCGCAGGCGTCGAGAGTGGCTTGCAGGTCAGTGACCGCAGTCACGCCCGGCAGAATCTTGATGCCTTTGAGGTAACGCGGGTTTTCGCGATTGACCCGGATGGCCTCGGCCTGCTCCGGGTCACGCATCCACTGCAAGACTTGATGGCCGTTCTCGGCCAGAAGATTGGCCACGGCGGTACCAAAACTTCCGCCTCCCAGGACCGCAATCGGGCGCTGTTCAGTCATATGCAATCCGTTAATCCATACCAGTGGCGATGGCGGCATTATACGGGGCGACCCGGTCGCGGCCAGCCCCCACGTCAATTACCGACACTTGTAGGAAGAAGACCAATAAAACCTAGGAAAATGCCTGCAACGTGACTGGAAAAGTCGCAGCCCTCGGTTAACATGCGCGCCAATTCTTCACTCTATAGGCTGTGTCGTGTTTTCTGGCCCTCCCCCATCACGTTCCTCTCTGCTGCTGGCGCTGCTGTTCAGCCCTTTGTTGCAGGCGGACGATCTGTTCATGGACAGCGAAGCGCTGCCACAGGTGCTGACGGCCACTCGGTTGAAACAGACGCCTGCGGAAGTGCCGGGGAGCATGACCGTGCTCGACAGCGAATTGATCACCGCCAGCGGCGCCCGCGACATCAGCGAACTGCTGCGTCTGGTGCCGGGGATGATGGTCGGCAACATCAGCGGCAATCAGGCAGCGGTCAATTATCACGGCACCAACGCCAGCGAAGCACGGCGCATGCAGGTGTTGATCGATGGCCGTTCGGTGTACCGCGCAGGCCTGGCCACGGTGGACTGGAGTGATATTCCGGTGGCCATCGAGGACATCGAGCGCATCGAAGTCTTTCGTGGCCCTAACACCGTCAGCTACGGTGCCAACGCGTTGATGGCGGTGGTCAACATCATCACCCGCAACCCGGCGGACAGCCACGGCACGCGGCTGAAGATTACTCGCGGCCAGCGCGGCATCAATGACTTCTATGCCAGCCAGGGCACGGGGTGGAATGGCGGCGACCTGCGCCTGTCGCTGTCCGGTCAGGAAGATGATGGGTTCGACACCGATCGAACCGGCGCCGATTACCGTGACAACCGTCGCTTGAATCGTTTCAGTCTCGCCGTCAGCCAAACCCTCAGTGACAACCAGAGTATCGACTGGCAGGTCAACGCAAAGGACGGCACCAACCAGCGGCCCTACACCTACCGCCCTGTGTTCTCGGGGATTACCGCCGCCGGGAACAATTCCGACGTGATAGCCAAGGACTACGCCGGTTCGGTGCGCTGGAACCTCGACATCAATCCCGAACACAGCCTCTATATCCAAGGCTCGGCGCAACACTGGGATCGCCAGCAAACCTGGCGCGCCTGCGACGCCGAGGTGTCGTTCAGCCCCGAGTTGACGCAACTGTGGCAAATCGACCCGAATTACACCGAACGCCTGGCACGCAATATCAACCGCTTCCTCGGCCCCGGCCCGGAATCCGGCACGCCGCAGCAAATGGCGCTGGCCAATCGTGTGCTCGATCAGTGGCGCAACGGCGCCAGTCAAACCCTGTGCGGCGATATCGATCAGAGTGCCCGCGAGTCGCGCTACGACCTCGAACTGCAAGACACCCTCAGCCTGTCCGACAGCCTGCGTCTGGTCAGCGGCATGAACTATCGTTACGACCGGGCCGATTCCGAGACCTACTTCAACGGCACGCTGGATGACACCACCTGGCGTGCGTTCGGCCAATTGGAGTGGCGCGCGACTGAACACTGGTTGTTGCAGGGCGGAGCGATGTTCGAAGACACCCAACTGATCGGCAGTTCACTGACCCCGCGCTTCGCCGTCAATTACCTGATCAATCCGCGCCACGGCCTGCGTGCGGTGTACTCGGAGGCGATCCGCTCGCCGGACATGTTCGAGAACAACGTCAACTGGAGCTATCAGGTGACCAAGCTGCGGCCTTCGGCCTACGGCCAGTCGTCGGCGCGCTATTTCGTCAAGACTCGCGGCCCTGGAGATCTCGACAAGGAACACATGCGTTCGCGCGAACTCGGCTACAACGGCTATTTCCCCGAGCAAGGCCTAGCGCTGGATGTGAAGCTGTTCTACGACGAAATCACCGGCATGATCAGTGAGCCACTGCGCAACAACCAATACATCGCCAGCAACGCCAACAGCTCACGGTTTCGCGGCAGCGAAGCACAACTCGACTGGCGCGTGAGCAGGGTCGACCGCTTGCGTTTCACTTACGCCTACGTCGACGCCGAGGCGAGCAATCCGCTGGATCAGCAATTCACCGCGAGCAACAGCGGTTCCGCCGGCTGGCTGCGCGATTGGGGCCACGGCTGGAACAGCGCCCTCTTCTATTACGGCGACAACGCCCTCAACGGCTACCGCTTCGAACGGGTCGACACGCGCATCGCCAAACGCATCGCTTTGGGCAAGGCCCAACTGCAACTGGCCGGCGTGTTGCAACAGCGGCTCGACCACGAACCGACCACGTTCGTCGACAACAACTATGACGAACGCCGCGTGATGTACTTCAGCGCCGAGTTGGAGTTCTAGGATGCGCTTCGGCCTGTCACGGAAGACGCCGACCCTTGGCCACTGGCTGGCCGTGCTGTGCCTGTTTTTGACCGCATGGCTGCATGGCGTGGCGGTGCAGGCGGCCGACATTCTATTGACCGGCGCCGAAGAAAGCCCCGGCGTGCAGGCCTTCGTTCAGGCGCTGAGTGAGTTGCGCCCGACCGATAATGTGCGTTTCCAGCCATTGGCCAGTCTGCCGGTGCCGGGCAAACTCCCCTCCAGCCTGCGCCTGATTCTGCTTGACCCGCCGAGCCTCGACTGGCGCCTGCAAGAGTCGCAAGGCCCGCCCACGCTCGTCTTGCGCATCAGCCGTTTGCAAGCCCGGCAACGTCTTGGCTCGGCACAGCCGTCGCACCTGAGCTTGCTGTGGAGCGATCCGCCGCTGAGCCGGCAGTTGCAACTGATCCGGCGAATTCTGCCCCAGGCCCGACGGGTTGGCGTGCTGTTCGATCAGCACAGCGAGTTCCTCCTTAAAGAACTGCAACTGGCAGCCCGCCCCTTGGACCTGGAAATCGTCAGCCAACGCTGGGACAACACCCACGACAGCCGCCCACTGCAAGAGGTGCTGAAAAACAGCGACGTGCTGCTGGGCCTCGACGACCCGGATCTGTACAACCCGAAAACCGCGAAAAACCTGCTGCTCAGCAGTTACTCAAGGCAATTGGCGCTGGTCGGCCCCAACGCCGCGTTTGTCCGTGCTGGCAGCCTGGCGAGCACTTACAGCGACCAGAGCGACTGGCTGAGCGTGCTCGACCATTTGCTCGACCAAGCGCCTGCCAATTGGCCGAGAACGCTCTATCCCGAACACTTTAAAGTCTCAAGTAATGCGCAGGTGGCTCGTTCCTTAGGGATCGAACCGCTTGATGACGCGTCTGTCGCCAGCGCTTTGGCTGAAGGAGAACGCCGCCCATGAGTTTTCATCGCCGTTGGGACATCAACACCCGCACCCAGATGATCAGCCTGGGCCCGGCGCTGTTGCTGACCTTAATGCTGATCAGTTTTTTCACCTTTGTACGCATTCAGGATTTGCGTCAGGAGCTGAACCACACCGGCCAACTGATCGCCAACCAACTGGCCCCCGCCACCGAATACGGAGTGATTTCCGGCAACAACGAAGTGTTGGAAAGCCTGCTCAAGGCCACGCTGGCAACGCCCAACGTGCGGTTTCTTGAGGTACAGGACAGCGCCAACCGAATTCTGGCGTACGTCGAACAACCGGCGGATGCACACCGTCGCCCGCATCAGGTCGAAGTGTTCCAGGCGCCGGTGCGGTTGCAACGAATCGCTTTGAACAATGATTTTTTTCAGGACGCAAAAGCCAGCAGTGGTGCGGCCAACGAGGATTATCTGGGGCGTGTGATCGTCGGTCTTTCCAACGATGCCTTCAGTCAGCGTCAGCAGGAAATCCTGCTCAAGGCCGGGATTCTCGCGATGTTCGCCTTGCTCTTCACCTTCGTCGTGGCGCGACGCCTGGCGGGCAGTCTGTCGCAGCCGATCCGCGATATCGGCAATGCGGTCAAGGCGATTCAGGACGGCGACTTCAAAACGCCGCTGCCGATTGTCGACGACACCGAACTGGGTGCCCTGTCGCAGCACATCAACAACCTCGCTCAGGCGCTGGAGCAGGCCAGTCGTGAACAGCAGCAGGCCATGGCGCAATTGATCCAGACCCGCGAGGAAGCGGAAAAGGCCAACAACGCCAAATCCGATTTTCTGGCGATGATGAGCCATGAACTGCGCACGCCGATGAATGGCGTGTTGGGCATGCTGCAACTGCTTGAAACAACAGAAATGACCGAGGAGCAAATCGAATACGCCGCGCTAGCCTCGGAATCCACCGAGCACTTGCTCAAGGTGATCAACGACATCCTCGACTTTTCGCGCATCGAACGTTCCGAGCTTGAGCTGGAACACATTCCGTTCAATCTGGCTGAAGTAATCGGGGCCTGCGCGCAGTCGTTCCAACACAGCGCGGTGCAGCGTGGTCTGGCGCTTGATCTGCGAATTCCCGAGGACATGCGCGGCTTGCAGGTGCAGGGCGACCCGACGCGGATTCGGCAGATTCTGGTGAACCTGGTCGGCAATGCCCTGAAGTTCACCGAACAGGGCCGGGTCAGTATCGAAGCGCAGTGGCAATCGCTGGATCACGAACTGCTGTGGTTCACCTGCTCGGTACGCGACAGTGGCATCGGCATTTCGTCCGAAAGCCTGGAGCTGATGTTCAACGCGTTCCAGCAGGCCGACAGTTCGATCTCGCGACGCTACGGCGGCACCGGTCTCGGCCTGCCGATCGCCCGCACCCTCGCCGAACGCATGGGCGGCACCTTGCGTGCGCAGAGCGAAGAAGGTCGTGGCTCGGTGTTCACCCTGGAAATTCCACTGGCCTTATATAAGCAGGCGTTACCACAACTGGCCGCACCACGGGCACTGAATGGCAACGACCATGGCGAGGGGCGCAAAGTCTTGTTGGTGGAAGATAATCCGGTCAACCAGACCGTGATTGAAGCGATGCTGCGCAGTCTGGGCTTTACTGTCAGTGTCGCCACTGATGGCGCGCAAGCGGTGCGCAGTGCCGAGAGCAGTGATTTCGAAGTGATCCTGATGGACTGTCGCCTGCCGATCATCGATGGCTACGAGGCGACCCGGCAGATTCGCTGTCTGCACGGACGCAGCGATGTGCCGATCATCGCATTGACGGCAAACGCTTTGCAGGGTGACCGGGAAACCTGCCTGTCGGCGGGCATGAACGATTATCTGGCCAAGCCGTTCAAACGCAATGACTTGCAGCAGATTCTGCAGCGATGGGTGTCGTAGTGACGGCTTTTCGACCATCTGCGACTGGCGTGAAAAGCGAAAGTGCGGCAGTCTTAGGCACCCGAACGAGCCTCAAAAGAGGCTTGAATAAAAATTTCAGTGCACAAGTGTACATTCATGTCCTTGGTGCTGTGACTTTCACCACAACGCAATAGTCTATGAG
>NZ_JBIUWI010000046.1:0-5584 GCF_044743385.1 Pseudomonas sp. NPDC087639
CTGGGCAAGCGTTACGCTACACGTGAGGGTGGCTACCTGCGCATCCTCAAGTGCGGTTTCCGCGCTGGCGACAACGCGCCTATGGCGTACGTCGAGTTGGTTGATCGTGCTACTGCCGGCGAAGCTGTATCCGCCGAGTAAGACGTCAGTCTGAAACGAAAAACCGGGCCTAGTGCCCGGTTTTTTGTGTCCGCAAGAAAATGCGCTGTTCGTACAAGCTTCCGACACTGTTCTGTTGGCACTATGTGCTGGTAAACATAATTAGTAATTATCTATCGATGTCTGCAAGTTAATGAATTTGTAGGTGTCACATTGATGATCAATAATTCACACCAAGCCGATTAGCCGGCAGTTCCAAGACTGACAGAGGAAGAAGTCCGTATGAGCCAGATCAAAACGCTTACGACCGCCAGTGGCGCACCTGTCGCTGACAACCAGAATTCTCGCTCTGCCGGCCCGCGTGGTCCGCTGCTGCTCGACGATTTTCACCTGATCGAGAAGCTTGCCCATTTCAACCGTGAAAACATTCCTGAGCGTCGCGTACACGCCAAAGGTTCGGGCGCCTACGGTACATTCACGGTCACTCGCGACATCACTGAGTACACCAGTGCCAAGCTGTTCGAATCTATCGGCAAGCAGACCCCAACCTTCCTGCGCTTCTCCACCGTGGGTGGCGAGCGTGGTTCGGCTGATACCGAGCGCGATCCGCGTGGCTTCGCGCTGAAGTTCTACACCGAGGAAGGTAACTGGGACATCGTAGGTAACAACACGCCTGTGTTCTTCATTCGCGATCCACTGAAGTTCCCAGACTTCATCCACACCCAAAAGCGCCTGCCGCAAAGCAACCTGAAAAGTGCGCAGATGATGTGGGATTTCTGGTCGCATTCCCCGGAAGCATTGCACCAGGTCACCATCCTGTTCTCTGACCGCGGCATTCCTGACGGCTACCGCCACATGCATGGCTTCGGTAGCCACACCTACAGCCTGATCAGCGCAAAAAGCGAGCGTCACTGGGTGAAATGGCACTACAAGACTAAACAAGGGATCAAGAACCTTGCACCGGCAGATGCCGCGCGTTTGGCGGGCACCGACCCGGACTACGCCCAGCGCGATCTGTTCGAAGCGATCGAGCGCGGTGACTTTCCGAAGTGGCGCGTGTGCATTCAGATCATGACCGAATCCCAGGCTGCGACGCATTACGAGAACCCTTTCGACGTGACCAAGACCTGGTCGCAGAAAGAGTTT
The DNA here is from genome assembly GCF_044743385.1 of Pseudomonas sp. NPDC087639. Lineage (NCBI taxonomy): Bacteria > Pseudomonadati > Pseudomonadota > Gammaproteobacteria > Pseudomonadales > Pseudomonadaceae > Pseudomonas > Pseudomonas sp. NPDC087639. The sequence goes on from NZ_JBIUWI010000046.1 coordinate 1,246, forward strand.
CCACTGATTGAAGTCGGTGAGCTGGAACTGAACCGTAACCCGCTGAACTACTTCGCCGAAGTTGAACAAGCTGCGTTCGGCCCGAGCAACATGGTGCCAGGCGTCGGTCTGTCGCCAGACCGCATGCTGCAAGGTCGCGTGTTCGCTTATGCCGATGCCCACCGCTACCGTGTTGGCACCAATCACCAGCAATTGCCGGTGAATGCCCCGCGCAGCCCGGTAAACACTTACCAGCGCGACGGCTCGATGGCTTTCGGCAGCAACGGTGGAGCGGCGCCGAATTACGAGCCAAACAGCTACACCGAATCGCCGAAACAAGCTCCGCACTACGCTGAGCCTGCCTTGGCCCTGAGCGGCGCAGCTGATCGGTACGATCACCGCGAAGACACCGATTACTACAGCCAAGCCGGTGCGCTGTTCCGCTTGATGAGCGATGACCAGAAAGCATTGCTGGTCAGCAACATTGCCGGTGCAATGGGTGGAGTTTCTCCTGACGTCGTCGACCGTCAGTTGCAGCACTTCTACAAGGCCGATCCAGCGTATGGAGAAGCAATCGCAAAGCTGCTCAGCGTACAGCTTAACGAAGTCTAAACGAGAAGCAGAACCGCCCGCATTAAGAGCGGTTTTTGCGTTATTTAGGCTGCTTTTCTCAGAATATCTTCGCTTTTATTGCGCGAAGTGGGTGACCTTGCAGTCAGCTTGGTTCAAACTACAGACTTTCAAGCAGGGAGATGTAGGGCGATGCAAGGCCACCCAGACGTTATCGATTACCTCAACACGTTGCTGACCGGCGAACTGGCCGCGCGTGACCAATATTTTGTTCATTCGCGGATGTATGAGGACTGGGGGTTCACCAAGCTCTACGAGCGAATCAACCACGAAATGGAAGAAGAAGCCGGTCACGCTGATGCGTTGATGCGCCGGATTCTGATGCTTGAAGGTACGCCGCGCATGCGTCCGGATGATCTGGATGTCGGCACCACCGTGCCTTCGATGCTCGAAGCAGATCTGCGTCTTGAGTACAAAGTTCGCGCCGCGCTGTGCAAAGGCATCGAGTTGTGCGAGCAGCACGGTGACTACGTCAGTCGCGAGATCCTGCGGGTCCAGCTCAACGACACTGAAGAAGATCACACCTACTGGCTGGAAAAGCAGTTAGGCCTGATCAAGCTGATCGGTCTCGAGAACTACCTGCAATCTCACACCTGATTGCACTGATACAAAAAAGCCCCTGTCACTGATGAAGTGACAGGGGCTTTTTCATGCCTGGAGTTTAAGCCCGGTCGCGGATCAACAACGGCTTGAGGTAATGGCCGGTGTGAGATTGCTTCATCTCGGCCACTTGTTCCGGCGTGCCGGTTGCAATGATCTGCCCACCTTTGGAACCGCCTTCCGGTCCGAGATCAACCAGCCAGTCGGCCGTCTTGATCACGTCGAGGTTGTGTTCGATCACCACGACAGTGTTTCCGTGGTCGCGCAGGCGATGCAACACATCGAGCAGTTGCTGGATATCCGCGAAGTGCAGGCCGGTGGTCGGCTCATCGAGGATGTACAGCGTCTTGCCGGTGTCGCGCTTGGACAGTTCACGAGACAGTTTGACCCGCTGCGCTTCACCGCCGGACAGGGTCGTCGCCGACTGCCCCAGCTTGATGTACGAAAGCCCTACATCCATCAACGTCTGCAGCTTGCGCGCCAGCGCCGGCACAGCGTCGAAGAACACCCGGGCTTCCTCGATGGTCATCTCGAGGGTTTCGTGGATGCTCTTGCCCTTATATTTGATCTCAAGGGTTTCGCGGTTGTAGCGCTTGCTCTTGCACACGTCGCACGGCACGTAGATATCCGGCAAGAAGTGCATTTCAACCTTGATCAGGCCATCGCCCTGACAGGCTTCGCAGCGACCACCCTTGACGTTGAAGGAGAAACGCCCCGGGCCGTAACCACGGGAGCGCGACTCGGGCACGCCGGCGAACAGTTCGCGGATCGGAGTGAACAGTCCGGTGTAGGTCGCCGGGTTGGAGCGCGGCGTGCGGCCGATCGGGCTTTGGTCGATATCGACGACTTTGTCGAGATGCTCCAGGCCTTTGATACTGTCATGAGCCGCTGCTTCCAGCGTCGTGGCGCCGTTGAGTGCGGTTGCACTCAGCGGGAACAGCGTGTTGTTGATCAGCGTCGACTTGCCCGAGCCGGACACACCGGTTACGCACGTCAGCAAGCCGATCGGGATTTCCAGGTCGACGTTGCGCAGGTTGTTGCCCCGCGCGCCCTTGAGCGACAGGGTCAGCTTCTTGTTGCGCGGCGTACGCTTGGCTGGCACTTCGATCTTGACCCGCCCCGACAGGTATTTGCCGGTCAGAGAATCAGGGTGTGCCATGACTTCGGCTGGCGTACCTTCGGCAACGATCTGCCCGCCATGTACACCGGCGCCCGGGCCGATATCCACCACGTAGTCGGCCAGACGGATAGCGTCCTCGTCGTGCTCGACCACGATTACCGTGTTGCCGATGTCACGCAAATGCTTGAGGGTGCCAAGCAGCCGGTCGTTATCGCGCTGATGCAGACCAATTGACGGTTCATCGAGGATGTAGAGGACGCCAACAAGGCCGGCACCGATCTGACTCGCCAGGCGAATCCGCTGCGCCTCGCCTCCGGACAGGGTGTCGGCACTGCGATCCAGCGACAGATAATCGAGACCGACGTTAACCAGAAATTGCAGACGCTCGCGGATTTCCTTGAGGATCTTGTCGGCAATCTCGCCACGGCGACCGGTCATCTTCAGTTCACCGAAGTACACGCAGGCATCGCCGATCGGCAGGTTGGTCACCGCTGGTAATGTCTTTTCACCGACCCACACGTGCCGCGCTTCGCGACGCAGGCGGGTGCCACGGCAATCCGGGCACGACTGCGTGCTGAGGAATTTTGCCAGCTCTTCACGCACGCTCGCCGATTCGGTTTCGCGGTAACGGCGCTCCAGGTTCGGCACGATGCCTTCGAACGGGTGCGAACGTTTGACGATGTCGCCGCGGTCGTTGAGGTATTTGAAGTCGACGTTCTGCGATCCGCTGCCGTGCAGGATGAATTTCTGCTGATCGGCCGGCAGTTCGTTGAACGGCACTTCCAGGCTGAAACCGTAGTGCGAGGCCAGTGAGCCGAGCATCTGGAAATAATAGACGTTGCGCCTGTCCCAGCCGCGAATGGCACCTTCGGCCAAGGTCAGGTCGCCATTGACCAACCGCTTGATGTCGAAGAACTGCTTCACTCCCAGACCGTCGCAGGTCGGGCAGGCGCCGGCAGGGTTGTTAAAGGAAAACAGCTTCGGCTCCAGCTCGCTGATCGCATGGCCGCAGATCGGGCAGGCGAAGCGCGCGGAGAAGATCATTTCTTCGCCCGGCTCGTCGTCCATCGGCGCTACGAGGGCGATGCCGTCGGCGAGTTTCAGCGCGGTCTCGAAGGATTCGGCCAGACGTTGCTGCAAATCGGCGCGAACCTTGAAGCGGTCGACGATCACATCAATCGAATGCTTCTTCTGTTTATCCAGTTTCGGCAGCTCGTCGAGTTCACAAATGCGGCCGTTGACCCGGGCGCGGACGAAGCCTTGAGCGCGCAGTTCTTCAAAAACAGAAAGGTGTTCGCCTTTACGCTCGCGGATCACCGGTGCCAGCAGCATCAGTTTGCTGCCTTCCGGCTGGGCCAGCACCAGGTCGACCATCTGGCTGACGGTCTGCGCTTCCAGTGGAATGTCGTGATCCGGGCAGCGCGGCGTGCCGACGCGTGCATACAACAGACGCAGATAGTCGTAGATTTCGGTGATGGTGCCGACCGTGGATCGCGGGTTGTGCGAGGTCGACTTCTGTTCGATGGAGATCGCCGGCGACAGGCCTTCGATGGTGTCGACGTCGGGTTTTTCCATCATCGACAGGAACTGCCGGGCATAGGCCGACAGCGACTCGACGTAGCGGCGCTGGCCTTCGGAGTACAGTGTGTCGAAAGCCAGGGACGACTTGCCGGATCCGGACACGCCGGTGATGACCCACAGTTTGTCCCGTGGCAGGGTCAGGTCGATGTTCTTCAGGTTGTGGGTACGGGCCCCACGTATCAGGATCTTGTCCAAAGTGGCCTCGCTCGGCGGGCGTCGAAAACGTAGGAGTATACGGGCAAATACTGGATGGATGCACACTATCAAGCGAAGCGTTTTTTACCCTGCATGAAGAGTGTTTCATCTATACGCGTCATAGCGTCGCGATATACCCCGTCTTCCGATGGGACTGGTAGAATCGCCGCCGGTTCACACGAGGTTTTTCCATGCACGATCTCCACAGCGAACGCATGAGTGGCAGCGAGACCC
>NZ_JBIUWI010000046.1:5594-37705 GCF_044743385.1 Pseudomonas sp. NPDC087639
ATGTTCATGGTGTTGCCGGTACTGGCGACCTACGGCATGGATCTGGCGGGAGCGACTCCGGCCCTGATCGGTCTGGCAATCGGCGCTTACGGCCTGACTCAGGCGATTTTTCAGATTCCGTTCGGGGTCATTTCCGACCGCATTGGCCGTCGTCCGGTGATTTACCTGGGGCTGATCGTCTTTGCCCTCGGCAGCGTTTTGGCGTCTCAAGCCGATTCGATCTGGGGCGTGATTGCCGGTCGGATCCTGCAGGGCGCCGGGGCGATTTCCGCTGCGGTCATGGCGTTGCTCTCCGACCTGACCCGCGAACAGCACCGTACCAAAGCCATGGCCATGATTGGCATGACCATCGGCCTTTCGTTCGCCGTGGCCATGGTGGTCGGGCCTTTGTTGACCAGCGCTTTCGGCTTGTCCGGACTGTTCCTTGCCACAGGCGCGATGGCGCTGGTAGGCATCCTGATCATCATGTTCATGGTGCCGAAATCCACAGGGCCGTTGCAGCACCGTGAATCGGGCGTGGCGCGTCAGGCCTTGATGCCGACACTCAAGCATCCGGATCTGCTGCGACTCGATCTGGGCATCTTTGTGTTGCATGCGATGCTGATGTCGAGCTTCGTTGCTTTGCCCTTGGCGCTGGTGGAAAAAGCCGGGTTGCCCAAGGAGCAGCACTGGTGGGTCTACCTGACCGCGCTGCTGATCTCCTTCTTCGCCATGATCCCGTTCATCATCTACGGCGAGAAGAAACGCAAAATGAAACGAATTTTGCTCGGCGCCGTCATGACGCTGATGCTCACTGAGCTATTCTTCTGGCAGTTCGGTGACAGCTTGCGGGCTCTGGTGATCGGCACGGTGGTGTTCTTCACCGCGTTCAATCTGCTGGAGGCTTCATTGCCGTCGCTGATCAGCAAGGTTTCACCGGCAGGCGGGAAGGGCACGGCCATGGGCGTGTATTCCACCAGTCAGTTCCTCGGCTCTGCACTCGGCGGGATACTCGGCGGCTGGTTGTTTCAGCATGGCGGTCTGTCGGTTGTGTTCCTCGGATGTGCCGGTCTGGCTGCCATCTGGCTGGCCTTTGCTGTTACCATGCGCGAACCTCCCTACGTGACGAGCCTACGCTTGCCGTTGTCGCCCGAGGCGATCCGCGAAGCGGGTCTGGTCGAGCGCCTCAAGGCCCTCGTGGGGGTAACAGATGCAGTGATAGTTGCTGATGAAGCGGCTGTTTACATCAAACTGGACAAAGAATTAGTGGATCGCGACACCCTCGAACGCCTGGTGAACAACCCGGCCGGGGCTGCTTGCGAAGCCTAGGAGAACGTTATGGCCCGTGGGGTTAACAAAGTCATATTGGTCGGCACTTGCGGCCAGGATCCCGAAGTTCGCTACCTGCCTAACGGTAACGCCGTGACCAACCTGAGTCTGGCAACCAGCGAACAGTGGACTGACAAGCAAACCGGTCAGAAGGTCGAGAAGACCGAATGGCACCGTGTGTCGATGTTCGGCAAGGTTGCCGAGATCGCTGGCGAATACCTGCGTAAGGGTTCGCAGGTCTACATCGAAGGCAAGCTGCAGACCCGTGAGTGGGAAAAAGACGGTATCAAGCGTTACACCACCGAGATCGTGGTCGACATGCAAGGCACCATGCAACTGCTCGGCGGCCGTCCACAACAGGGCGACCAACAAGGCGGCGGCAACAACTACCAGCAGTCCGCTCCAGCTCCACGTCAGCAGGCTCCGCGCCCGCAGCAATCGGCTCCACAGCAGCGTTCGGCCCCGGCTCCACAGCAGGCCGCACCGCAACCGGCTCCGGATTTCGACAGCTTCGATGACGATATTCCGTTCTAAGCTGTATTAACGAAGAGTGATGCTGCATCCGCTCTGAAAAAAAAGGCCCGTCGTTCAACACGACGGGCCTTTTTTGTGGGCGATGGATCTTCAGTCGAGGATCAGATGCGGCAGAAACCGGCTCGAATCCTTGGTGATCAAACTGTTGTCCTCACGCACACCAATTCCCGCCGCCTGATCGCCGATTACCCAAGAACCGATCAGCGTGTAGCTGTCATCGAACTTCGGCAATGGCGCAAACTCCTGCAGGATGAATGGCGCATCGGTGTAGGGCCCGTCTTCTTTGACGATCAGACCTTCCGCCGTTTGCAGTTCGATGTTGGCGCCTTCCCGGGAAAAATACGGTTTGCGCACCCAGCCCTTGGGCACGGCGCTGGCCGGATTCGGGTCGAGATGCGCCGCGAGCAGATTCGGATGGCCCTTGTGCAGTTCCCACAGCAACGGCAACGCGCCTTTGTTCGACAGGATCGCCTTCCACGCCGGCTCGAAAAACTGCGTGTCGCATTCGGCAATCGCCGCGCCGAACGGTTCGTGGAAGATGAACTCCCAGGCGTGCAGCTTGAACAGGTGCGGGATCCAGCGATCCTGCAGATCGACGAAGCGTCCATCGGCGGTCAAACCAATGTCTTCAATGTCGATGTGGCGTGATTCGATGCCGACTTTTTCCGCGATCAGTCTCAGGTAGTCCGTGGTGCCCTTGTCTTCGACCGAGTCTTTCATCGACGCGAAGTAGAACGGACACTTGAGCTGCAACTCGGCGAAAGCCTGATGCAGCTTGGTGTCGATGCTGTTGAACTGGTCGGCATGGCGCGGCAGCGTGCCGCGCTCGATGCATTGCTCCAGCCAGCCCCACTGGAACGCCGCCGCTTCGTAGAGGCTGGTCGGCGTGTCGTAGTTGAGCTCCAGCAGTTTCGCCGGGCCGTTGCCGCTGTAGGAAAAGTCCATACGCCCATACAGATGCGGATGACCTTCCAGCCAGGACGTGCGGATCATGTCGTAGTACGCAGCAGGAATGCTCAGGCGATCCAGCAGTTCTTCGCTGTGCACCACGCGGTCGACCAGGTCCATGCACATCTCGTGCAGTTCGGTGGTCGGGTCCTCGAGATCGTTTTCGATCTGCGCGAGCGTGAACTGGTAGTAAGCGCTTTCGTCCCAGTACGGCTCGTCGTCGATGGTGTGGAACATGAAGCCGAGGCTCTCGGCCGTGTGTTTCCAGTCGGGGCGCTCGGCGCAGAGGATCTTTTTCATCGTCAGCTGCTCGAGCGACCGGAACTGCTGCCCCAGCCACCCCAACCACTGCGGGCGCTGGACTGGCTGCCGAAGCCGCCACGGGAAGTCGACGAGGCGACGTTGACCGGTTTGCTTTTGCTGCTCTCGTAGTCGGGTTGGCTGCGAGGCGCCGATTCGATTTTGCGGTACTGCGTCGAGGTGTTGTAGGTCTGGCGCGTATCACGGTCGCGGTAAACCGTGCGGTTCTGGTTGTTGCTCATCGCATTGCCGATCAGCCATCCGGTCAACATGCCATTGCCGCCGCCCCCACCACCGGAGTAGTGCGAAGTGCTTTGGGCCGCGTTGCTGGATGTTGTGTCACCCGCCGGCATCTGCGCGTCGGCGATGGCATCGAGATTTTGCGCGGCTTCACCGGGCTGCGGCACTTTGAAGCCACCGAGTTTCGGCACGAAGCGGCCGTCGGAATTCTTCTGGCACCAATCAGCGGCGAAATCCGCGTCGCACTTGGCCTTGTCGTCATACGCCGGGGCGATGCGCCGGTGTTCGGTCAAGGCCGCCACGTAGGCATTCGAGCAAACATCAGCGGCGACTTCGGCATCGACGCACTGTTCCACGCTCTGGAAGTTGCGCGGCTGATCCACTGCCGCCGCTTCACCGGAAATGGCCATGGCCACCGACGCTGCGAGGGACAACTGAACGTATTTACTTCGTTTCATCTAAGGCTTCCTGCCGATCAGTTGGACGGCGTCATGCACGCAGCGTTGAGCATGCCGACGCTAATCGCTACGGCGGCGACGTAGATGCCAGCAGCGATTTCACCGTTGGCGATGCGCTGCGAAGTACCTTTAAGCACCAGGGTCGTGCCAAGGAACGCCAGCAGTTGCACCACTGCGGCGATCACCGCCCAAACCACGAAGTCGACAACGTTGACCGAAAAGGCAATCACGTTACTGGCGGGGATGGCGAAACCGATGATCGCGCCAGCCAGTGCAATGGCGGCGGCGGTGTTGCCGGCACGGATTAGCTCGAACTCCTTGTGCGGGGTGATGCGGGTGTAGACGAACTGAAACAGCATGAACAGCAGCACGGCGCCGATCAGGTAGACGACGAAACCGGTCAACGCGGTTTTGTTCAGGGAAACGGCCAGAACTTCCAGCATGAAAAACTTCCTTATTTAAATGGTGCTCAGGTCAGTCGTGTACAGCGAGATGCCCAGTGAGGTGCTCAGGCTGACGGTGCCTTCTTCGTCCTGCTCGACGGAAAACAGCAGCAGTTCGCGGCGATCGGTCAGTCCGGTTTCGCGTGCGTAGAGCATCGAATGGTGTTCGATGGTGTAGCTCTCGTCCGGATTGACCACTTGTTCGGTCATTGGAACCAGTTCGGTCTGGCCCTGTTCGGTGCCCCATTCGCGGGTGTATTCGACACCTTCGTGGGCGTAGGTCGGCAAACCGATCTGACTGCTCGGGCCAGCGAGGCGCTGCAGTTCGGCGTCGCTGTTGACCGTCACGTAACCGATATAGTTGAACAGCGTGACCGATTCGACCTGGTCGTCGCCGGTGACGTGGATCTGTACCCAGAAATCCTCGTCGTTCATGTAATAGCGGTGCAGTTTGTTGGACTGGCCGAGGTCGACCCAGCCGGCGCTCCAGATCGCCTGATCGAAGGGCACACGCACCGAGGTCGAGCCATCAAGCAGCAGCGCCAGAGTCGTATCGAACCTGACACCTTTGCCTTGCGCCATCCCGAGTGGGCCGCTGGCAACGGTCGGCGTTGGCGCAGCGTTCTGCCAGTTGCTGGTGCCCAGCAAATCTTTAAACCATCCCATGGGTACGTTCCTTGAAGCGGGTGGAGGTGTTCGTCGGCAAAAAAACGTCGCTAGTGTACCGGGCTGCGCGTGAACGAGAAGTATGATTTCAAGCTGTAAACCACGTGGGAGCGAGCCTGCTCGCGAAGAGGGCGTGTCAGTCAACATTAATGTCGTCTGATATACCGCTTTCGCGAGCAGGCTCGCTCCCACAGGTTTTTGCGTCGGAGCTTACTGAGTCGACTTCTGCTTCAGACGCTCAAGAATCGCATTGGCGCTGCCTTCGTTCGGCGTGATCCCGGCGTCGCGCAGTTTGCGGTCCAGGTCGTTGCCGGTCGAAGCATCGGCCAGTTCGTCCGCGGCGCTCAGCTCGGCAGCTCGTTGCTGCTGTTTGGCTTGCAGACGGTTCAGGGTGCCGACGGCGGTTTCCAGTTTGCCGTTGGCGCCGCCGCTGGCGATGGATGCGCTGACCTGGGCTTTCTGCACGCTGTCACGGGCCTTGGCCATGTCCACTTGCTGGCGCAGGCTCTTGATCCGGGCTTCGGCCTTGTTGATGTCTTTGCGCATGTTGTCGGCGTAGGTGCCGAATTCGTCGCTCAGCTTTTTCTCGGCGGTCAGGTCGTTGGTCAGTGTCGAAATCGCTTCGGCCACTTCCATCGCCAAGTCTTCACGGCCGGCATTCAGGGCCGAAACAGCTTTGGCTTCCAGGTCTTTGATCTTGGCGTCGTACTCGCTCACGCGGTCGGCGGCCAGTTTGTGCTTGGCCATAATGGTGACCAGTTCACGACGGGCGTTCGACAGGGCGGTGTCGGCGTCGCGGATTTCCTGGTCGAGGATACGCAGGGCCTGTTGGTCGACGATGCTTTCGCCGACTTCATTGGCGCCGCCGCGCAGTGCGGTGAACAACTTGCTCCAGATGGACTGAGTCATTGGATATTCCCTGTTGATTACTTGAAGAAGTGTTCGAAGGCTTCGCTCGCGCGCTGCACGTTGTCGACCAGGGTTTTCACCTCGGTGACGACGTTGGTCAGGCTCGAGTCGGCGCTGAGGGCGCCAAACATGTTGTAAACGGTCTGCCCGTTCGGCATCGACTCGATACCGATCGACGACAGCGGGAACATTTCACGGCTGCGCAGCACGGCATCGTTGAAGGCGTGCACGTCGGTGATCGAATCGATGTCCACCAGCACGGTGTCGACGATGATCTGCTGACCGGCCAGGGCGATGTGAATCGGCAGACCGCCGAATTCGTTCATTTCCAGCTTGATGCTGGGTTCGGAGCTCTGGATCAGAGACAGTGTGATCTCCTGCGAAGCCACCTCGTCCAGTGTCTTGAGGGCGTTGAAGAGGCTATCGATGTTCCAGTTGTTGCCTGCGCTCATGTAATTCTCCGACATGAATGAGCCAGCCAGAATCGGTTGGCGTAGCTGTTGCTCCATTTGCTTGAGCAAGCTTCGGTTTTCCGGAAGCACCCAAGTTTCGTGTTTCACATAACCGGCAGCGGCCAGGCCCGCGCGCATCTGCTTCATATAAAAGCTCGACGGTTTTTTCGCGGACGGTTTCGAGCGCTCTCCCTTTGGACTTACTGACGCTGAAGCAGGGGAGTGGCTTTTCATGGCAGTGACTCCGTTATGAACATCTCACGCGTGGGCCACACTACAACCAATTCAAAGTGCCATCAATGGCTCACGCGTGAGATTTTTTCGACGCATGCAAAAACGCCCGCAACGGGGCGGGCGCAGGTTTTTGCAAAGTGTTTCGCGGTGGCTCAGCGTTGAAGGAATTCGTCGGTTGAGATCACGCTGGCGTAGGCAAAACCCAGCGCCGACATGAAAGCTGCATGGACGTGCGCCGCCGGCACTGTGAGGCCGTTGAACTCCAGATCGCGGCTGGCGCAGGCATCATGAATCACCGTCACTGCATAACCCAGATCCGCGCCTGCACGGGTGATGCCGTCGACGCACATGTGGCTCATGCTGCCGACCACCACCAGTTCCTTGATGCCTTGTTCGTCGAGGATTGATTGCAACTCGGTTTCGCGGAACGAGTTGACGAAATGCTTGAGCACCACGGGTTCGTCGGCGCGGTTGAGCACTTTCGGATGCAGCTTGGCGCCGTCGGAACCTGGAGTGAAAAACGGTGCGTCGGGTGAGGTGAATTCGTGGCGGATATGCACCACCGAATCGCCGGCTTCGCGGAAGGCTGCGATCAGTCGTGCGGCGTTGTCGGCGGCGGCGTCGGCACCTGCCAGCGGCCACTTGCCTTGGGGGAAGTAGTCGTTCTGGATATCGACTACGATGAGCGCTTGCTTGGCCATGGGTGTGTCCTCGATGGATTGGCTGGAAGTGGCTTCAGTATTGGCGCTTACCAGCGATTCGAGGATTGGCCGCACCGACAATAGACAGGGGAAAACTGACAATGGGCGCAGAAAGGGCTGCCATCGCCGAACTGGGCGTGCTGATTTATCCCGGTGCGCAAATGGCGGCGGTGCATGGCCTGACCGACCTGTTCGCGGTTGCCAACCGGATTGCTGCGGAGCATCAGTCTGCGCAGTTGCCGTTGCTTCGGGTCAGTCATTGGCACGTCGACGGCGATCAGGCGCCGGCGCGGGTTTTCGAGAGTTGTCCGGGTGTCGACAGTGGTTTGCTGGCGGTGCTGATTCCGCCGTCCATCGCCGGGTTTTCCTCGGCGCAAATGCCAGCCAGCCTGGCGCAATGGCTGCGCGAGCAGCATGCAGGGGGCGCGACGTTGGGCGGTGTCTGTGTCGGTTCGTGGCTGCTGGCCGAAAGCGGTCTGCTCGACGGCCGCAGCGCCACCACGCACTGGACGTCGGCCAAGGACTTCGCCGAACGTTATCCGAAGATCAAGCTCAAGGCCGACACACCGATTGTCGATGACGGCGACCTGATCACCACCGCCGGACTGATGGCCTGGTCTGAGTTGGGGTTGCGCCTGGTCGATCGTCTGCTCGGGCCGAGCATCGCCACTGGCACTGCGCGGTTTCTGGTGGTTGAACACAGCGACAGCGCCAGTGCCTGCGGGAGTAATTTTGCACCGATCCTCAGTCACGGCGATGCAGCCATTCTCAAGGTTCAACATTGGTTGCAAGGCACTGGCGCTACGGACGTTTCATTGGCTGCGATGGCTGAGCGCGCGGGGCTGGAGGAGCGCACATTCCTGCGCCGATTCCGCGCGGCGACCGGGTTGAAACCGACCGAATATTGTCAGCATCTGCGAGTGGGAAAGGCGCGGGAAATGCTCGAGTTCACCAATGGCACAATTGATCACATTGCGTGGACGGTGGGCTATCAGGACCCGGGAGCATTTCGGGCGATTTTCAAGAAAATTACCGGCCTGACGCCGAGTGATTATCGGGGGCGGTTTGGTTTAACCCGGTAGTTCCGGCAATGCATAACCCTGTGGGAGCGGTGTGATGCCGGGGATCGTGCAAATTGCCGGGGTTTTGCCCCCGGTCGTGCAGATTGAAACAGGCTTGATGCCAGCACGATTTCGGCAAACGACTGATTAACCGAACATTTTCCCGATCCTGCCGTTGGCCTGATCTCTGCACCTTTCCCTTCTACATTCACCGCGCTGCTGAAAGGGGGAACGCATGACCCCGACACCCCGCAAGAAAACCGTCGTCGCTCACTCCGTGCGCAACGACGCGCCGCAGCACGAAGTGCAAACCAACAAAGCCCTGGCCCGCTGGCTGGCGCAGATTCTCGGGTTCAAGTTCGGTGGCAGCTATAACCCCGAGAAACATCGCGACCGTGACCTCTATCTGTTACCGACGCAAACCATTGTCGGCGCCGCTCATGCTCACGAATTGGGCATCAAAGGCCCGGATGATTTGTGGGGTGGCTATGTCGAGCATGATTTCATCTGCACCAAAGCCATCAGCCACGGCTTGCGTAGCCATCAGGCCCACGCGCCACAGGGCTGGTCGCCGCTGTTTTCCGAGCGCGTGCGCAATGTTGTGCTTGACGGTTTGAGCGTGTTTGCCCTCGACGATGCGCGGCCCGCCGCCGAGCATTTGCTGTATAGCGGGCCGATCCGCTTGAAGCCGATTCACGCCTGCGCCGGTCGTGGTCAGGAAGTGATCAAGAGCCTCGACGCCTTCGACGAAATCCTTGCCCGCCCCGAAGCTGAAAAACTGTTCCGCGAAGGCGTGGTGCTGGAGCAGGATTTAAGCGACGTCATCACCCACAGCGTCGGCCAGTCATTCATCGGCGATAAAGTGCTGAGCTACTGCGGTGATCAATACTTGACCGAGGATGCTCACGGCGAAGACGTCTACGGCGGGTCGAATCTGTTGGTGGTGCAGGGCGGTTATGAAGATCTGCTGGCGCTGGATCTGCCAGACGATGTGCGTTTGGCTATCGAGCAGGCGCAGGTTTTCGATAACGCTGCCAATGAAGCCTATCCACGCTTTTTTGCCTCGCGCCGCAACTACGACATTGCCCAAGGGCTGGACAGCAACGGCAAAACCCGCAGCGGCGTACTCGAACAATCCTGGCGCATGGGCGGCGCCAGCAGCGCGGAAGTGGCGGCGCTGCAAAGCTTCGTCAACGACCCGACGATGCCCGCGATTCGCGTGTCTTCGGTGGAAACCTATATCGATCAGCCGCTGCCGGCGGATGCCATCGAGGTGTATCGCGGCCCGGCCGAGAACAGCGAATTTCTCCTTAAATACGTAACGGTCAAATCCTATGACGGCTAGAAGCGAAAGCATTCAAATCGACATTGATGATGAACAGATGAGCGGGACTTTTCTCAGTCCCAAATCGAAAGTGCCGGGGGTGTTGTTTGTTCACGGTTGGGGCGGTAGCCAGGAGCGGGATCTGGAGCGAGCCAAAGGCATCGCCGGTCTCGGCTGTGTGTGTCTGACCTTCGACTTGCGCGGCCACACGGGCGGCACCGGGATTCCGCTGACTCGGGTCAGCCGCGAAGATAATCTGCGTGATCTGCTGGCGGCTTACGATCGCTTGCTCTCACACCCGGCGCTCGACACGTCAGCGATTGCCGTGGTCGGCACCAGTTATGGCGGTTATCTGGCTTCCATCCTCACGTCTTTACGCCCGGTGCGCTGGCTGGCGTTGCGGGTGCCGGCGCTGTACCGCGACGAACAATGGCACACGCCCAAGCGTGAACTGGACAAGGCTGACCTGCGCGATTATCGCGGCACGCTGATACGCGCCGACAGCAATCGGGCGCTGCATGCGTGTTCACAGTTCACCGGAGATGTGTTGCTGGTGGAATCGGAGACCGACGACTTCGTGCCCCACGCGACGATCATGAGTTACCGCGCGGCGTGTCAGCAGACGCACTCGCTGACCCACCGGATCATCGACGGGGCGGACCATGCGTTGAGCGAGCCGGTTTCGCAGCAGGCGTATACGTCGATATTGGTCGACTGGATTACCGAGATGGTGGTGGGCGAGCGGTTGAGCATTATCCAGTCTTCATAGGCTGTGGTGTTCTCTCGGACGCCTTCGCGAGCAGGCTCGCTCCCACAGGGGGCGCATTTCAAATGTGGGAGCGAGCCTGCTCGCGAAGAGGCCGGCAACTGCAAAACAGAATCAGGACGGTGTTTTCTCGATCCGCAATGACCTGGCCTTCGCCTCCACCAGCAGATACATCACCACCGTAATCAACAGCGGCAACAGAAAATAAATCGCCCGATACGCCAGCAGTCCAGCCACCAGACTGCCCCGCGACGCCTCATGTTGCAGCAGCGCGACGAACACCGCTTCGAGCACGCCAAGCCCCGCCGGAATATGCGTGATCACCCCGGCAATCGCGCTGATCAGCAGCACCCCGAGCACCAGCGGATAGTCGAGTTTGCTCGGCAGTAACGTGAAAATCACCGCCGCCATCAGTGACCAGTTCAACGCACCAAGCAGCAGTTGCAACACCGCCATGCGCAGCGACGGCAAATTGATCTCCACACCGCGAATCGACCACTCGCGCCGTTTCGAGAATTGGCACGCTGCAAGATACCCGGCGCTGATCAACAGCAACAACACACCGATGCCTTGTAACGCCGTGGTGCTGACTTTCCAGCCCGGCGGCATGCTCACCAGGCCGCTGCTGAATACCACGCCGGCGATGGTCATGTAGCCAAACCAGTTGGTCGCCAGGCTCAGGCCGAGAATTTTGGCGATGTTGCTTTTGCTCACGCCCAGCCGCGAGTACAGCCGATAACGCATGGCGATTCCGCCGACCCACGCGCTGAGGTTGAGGTTGAACGCATAGCTGATGATCCCTACCGGCAGGATCTGTTTCCAGGTCAGGTCCTGGCGGATGTAGGTGCGCCCGATCAGGTCGAAACTGGCGTAGGTCAGAAAACTCAGCAAGGTCACGCTGGCGGCAATGATCAGCGTGCGCACCTTGAAGTCGGCGAGGGTTTGCATCACCTCGGCCCATTCGATACGACGGGCGAACATCGTCAGCAGCACGATCAGTGCGAGGAAAAACAGCGCCGTCAGCGGACGTTTCCATTTGCTCCAGCGTGAGTGCGTCGCTGGCGCGGCATGATGGGTTGCCGGGGCTTCGGAATGGCTCATGAGTGATCACCTCGAAATGGCTTGAGCCGTGGTTTGTGCGCAGGCAGCCAACCGGCCATCGCCGGAAAATGCCGCAGAAAGTGAAACACCAGAAAACCCACCGTCATGTGCCAGATACGTCCGCGGGGCGACTTGCCGGCGTCCATGGCCTTGCAGTGGTTTTGGCTGAGGTCTTCGAGGCGCCGGAACAGTTCCTGATTGAACGCGCGGTCGCGGATCAGCACGTTGGCTTCCAGGTTCAGCGACAGGCTCAGCGGGTCGAGATTGCTCGAGCCTACGGTGCTCCACTCGTCGTCTACCAGCGCGACTTTGCCGTGCAGTGGGCGCTGGCAATATTCGTGGATCTGCACGCCGGCCTTGAGCAAATAGTCATAGGTCATGCGCGCGGCGAGTTTGGCCACCAGCATGTCCGGCTGGCCTTGCAGGATCAGCCGCACATCAACACCGCGCCGGGCGGCGTTGCGGATCTCGCGCAACAAACGATAGCCGGGGAAGAAATAAGCGTTGGCAATCACCACCCGCCGTTTGGCGCGGCGCAGCACCTGCAAGTACACGTCTTCGATATCGGTGTTGTGCTGATCGTTGTCGCGAAACACCAGGCGCACTTGGCCGTCGTGATCGGTGACAGCCATTTCGGCGCGACGCTGGCGCCGGCGTTGCCACCAGAACCGTGCCCGACCGGGGCGACCACTTTGCAGCAGGGCGAAATGGTGGATATCGGCCACCGCCGGGCCTTGAACCTCCACCGAGTAGTCCTGTTTGGCTTCCGGTCCGAAATCCAACAAATGGTCGCCGGAAAAATTGATCCCGCCAATGAACGCGATCATGCCGTCGACCACCACGATCTTGCGATGCAAGCGGCGGAACCAGTTGGTGCGAATGCCCAAATGTTTGGGGGCGGGATCAAACATCTGCAGATGTACGCCGGCTTCGCTCAGGGCGGCGAGATAACCGGTGGTCAGCTCGCCACAACCGAAGCCATCGAGGCTGACGGTCGTGCGCACGCCGCGACGGGCGGCGTCGATCAGGATCTCCTGCAACTCCTGGCCGACCTTGTCTTCGAAAACGATAAATGTCTCCAGCAGAATCTCGCTTTTCGCCGCCCGCATTGCAGCGAACACTCGCGGGAAATACTCCTCGCCGTTTTCCAGCAGCTCGACCCGGTTGTTGCCCTGCCAGCCATATTCGACAGCAACGTGGCCGGGCTCGCGTATCGGCGGGTTGACGGTCATCGGTTCTACGGCGGACTTCTCCAGCGGTGCGCTGCTCATAGTTCGATCTCCACCGATAACGGTGCGTGGTCGGAAAGGTGGGACCAAGGCCGGTTGGACAGGACTTTCGGCTGGCTGGCCTTGAGGTTGCGCACGTAGATGCGGTCCAGTCGCAGGGTCGGCAGACGCGCCGGAAAACTGCGCGCCGGCTTGCCGTGATGTTCGGCGAATACTTCACGCAGACCGCAAGGCTTGAGCAGTGCGTCGGCACGCTGGCGCCAGTCGTTGAAGTCTCCGGCAACGATCACCGGTGCGTCATCGGGCAGCTCGGCGAGGCGTTGGCCGAGCAGTTTCAACTGAGCGTTGCGGTGACTTTCGCGCAGGCCCAGATGCACACAAATCGCATGCACCTCGACGCCGTCGCCGGGCAGGCGCAGCACGCAGTGGAGCAGGCCACGGTTTTCATGGCCGCTGATCGAAACGTCGAGGTTGTCGTGGCGAATGATCTGGAATTTCGACAGCAGCGCATTGCCGTGATCGCCGTCCGGGTATACGGCGTTGCGCCCATAGGCGAACTGCGGCCAGAGGCTGTCGGCAAGAAACTCGTACTGCGGCATCGTCGGCCAATTGGTGTAGCGCTTGGGATGGTGTTCGTGGGTGCCGTGGACTTCCTGAAGGAACACCACGTCAGCAGCCACGCTACGCACCGCTTCACGCAGCTCCGGCAGGATGAAACGCCGGTTGAGCGCGGTGAAGCCCTTGTGGGTGTTGACCGTCAGCACAGTGAAAGTACGCACAGATGGCGCTACTACGGAGCCTTCGTCGGTGAAGCCGACCGGTTCTGAAATGCTCATGCCTGCGCTCTTTCGCCAGCGGATTCGCCGTGCGGATTGTCGTGTTCATGGGCGTAGCGCCAGTCGAAAGTACCGATATGAATCGTTGCCATGCCGCCCTCCCGTCGAAAGTCCCCGTACAGCCTCTGTCTGTTGATGACTGCGGGCGGTTCGGGAAAGTTTCGATGGCGTTACGGACGGTACATATTCAAGAAACCACCACAAAACCAACAGTCGGAGCGAGCAGGCTCGCCCCCACAAGGGATTGGTGTTGAATCAGTGGCCAGTGACGATGCGCGCGGAGCTTTCGGCATAGGTCGGGCCGAGGCGGTCGAGGCGACCGCTCCACGCGGTGAGGGCCAGCGCCACCAACACCACCAGACCACCAATCCACGCGGTATGAATCAGGCCAATGTGCTCAACGATCAACCCCCCGCCCCACGCACCGCCGGCAATCCCCAGATTGAACGCAGCAATATTCAGCCCTGACGCCACATCCACCGCATTCGGGGTGTGATGTTCAGCCTGACGCACCACATACACCTGCAAGCCCGGCACATTGCCGAACGCCACTGCGCCCCAGACCAGCACCGTTGCCAACGCCAGCCATGGATTGCCGGCAGTGAAGGTCAGCACGAACAACACCGTAGCGAGTAGGGCAAAGATGATTTTCAGCGCACTGATCGGCCCGCGTTTGTCAGCCAGCTTGCCGCCCCAGATATTGCCGACCGCCACTGACACGCCGTAGACCAGCAGCACCAGACTGACGGTGCTGGCGCTGAAGCCGGAAATGTCCTGAAGGATCGGCGCCAGAAACGTGAAGGCGATGAACGAGCCGCCGTAACCGATGGCCGTCATGGCGTACACCAGCAGCAGGCGAGGTTGTTTCAGCACTTGCAGCTGCTGCAGCAGAGACGCCGGTTTGCTGTGGGCAATGTTGTTCGGCACGTAGAGCAGGCTGCCAATGAACGCGATCACACCCAGCGTCGAGACGGCGAGGAAGGTTTCACGCCAGCCGAAATGCTGGCCGATGAACGTGCCCAGTGGGACGCCAGTGACCAGCGCCACGGTCAGGCCAGTGAACATGATCGCAATCGCGCTGGCAGCTTTTTCCTTTGGCACCAGGCTGGTGGCGATGGTCGAGCCAATGGAGAAGAACACGCCGTGGGCAAGCCCCGTGACGATCCGCGCCAACACCAGCGATTCATAACTTGGCGCCATCCAGGCCAGCAGGTTGCCGAGGGTGAACAGCACCATCAGCGACAGCAGCAACAATTTGCGCGGGACTTTGCCAGTGAGCGCGGTCAGCACCGGCGCACCGATGGCGACGCCCAGTGCGTAGAGGCTGACCAGCAGGCCGGCGGAAGGAAGACTGACGCCGAGATCGGCACCGATGGTAGGCAGCAGGCCAACGATGACGAACTCGGTCGTCCCGATGGCGAATGCGCTGAGAGTCAGCGCAAGCAAGGCAATGGGCATGACGGCATTCCGGTAGGTTTGGATTGAGCGCAGTGTCGGGGTTTGCGGTGGGCGGAAAAATACCGAGGAGGGCATTTGATATTTGCCTTGGGCGCAAAGATCAAAGGCCTACCCCCTCACCCCAACCCTCTCCCCCAGAGGGGGCGAGGGGGAAGGGAGCTGATCTTCATTGTTTTCGGAACTTGAGTTCGACGTTGGAAGCTCAGGTCGATGTACCTCGTGAGAACAACCCGGTCGGCTCCCTCTCCCTCCGGGAGAGGGCTGGGGTGAGGGCGATCTTGAACTTGCCAGGCAAATGCCGATCAGTTCCTTACAGGTTCAGCCAACGGGAGATCGGAGTTTTGATCAAGTTCAGGATCGCCATTCTGCTGGGAGCATTGTTGTTTCTCGGTGCCAACGAGCTCGAAGCCGCCGCGCTGCCGGGTCTTCCTGCCGCCACAGAGGAGGCGGCCAAACCCGAGCCGATTGTCCAGGGCGGACTGCTCGGCGCCATCAGTTCGAGCATCGATGACGTACAAGACAAACTCGACCTCAACGAACATCTGGTCGACGCCTGGCGCCTGCGTGCTGACCGCGCCGCCGATGAAGTCGACAAATTGGTCAATCAACCGTCGAACCGTTCGGGCTGGAGCGTTGCCGGGGACTTCCTGATGTTGTCCGGTGTCTGGCTCGGAAGCTTCGCTCTGCTGACCGTGCTCGGCAGCCTGTTGGCCAAACGTCTGCGCGAGGGCCGCTGGTTTCGCACGCGCCAGCGCAGTCAGGATCTGCTCGGCTACCTGCTGCCGTACACCGTGCCGGCACTGATCTGCCTACCACTGACGTTGTACGTCAGCCACTTTCTGCAAGCCTCGGTGGGGCGAGCGCTGGCGTTGTGTTTTGCCTACGCGACCAGCAGCGGCATCTTTTCCACGTCGATGCTGCTGTGTGTGGTGGTGATGTTCAATGTCGGCCACAAACGCCCGGCCGCGCGGATCATTCGCAGTTATTGCCCGCGACCGCTGTTCCTGATCGGTTTCCTCGCCGCCCTCAGCGATGCGCTGACCAGCCCGCAGATCGCCCGGCAATTGGGTGGGAACATCACCAGCAGCGTTGCGGTGTTCACCGGGCTGATTGCCTCGGTCATCTTTGGCCTGGTGGTGATTCGCCTACGCCGTCCGGTGGCGCATCTGATCCGCAATCGTTCGCTGAGCCAGCGTCTGAAACAGCCGTCATTGCAGGAGTCACTGCGGATTTTTTCCGGGCTGTGGTATTGGCCCATCGTGCTGATGGTGCTGGTGTCGGCGGTGAGTCTGATCGGCATTGGCGAAGACAATCAAAAGGCCCTGCGTTGCGCGTTGTTCACCACGGTTCTGCTGATCGGCACGGTGTTTCTCAGCACCATCCTCCAGCACCTGTTCAAGTCGCATAAAGCGGCAGCGATCCAGCGCAGCAGCGCTTACAAGGAGCGTTTTCTCAGTCTCGTGCATGCCTTGCTGCGGATCGTCATCGCGATTGCCTTCATCGATATCCTCGGGCGGATCTGGGGCGTGTCGCTGCTCGATTTCGCCCAGAGCAGCACCGTTGGCCGGGCGATCAGTAACGCACTGAGCAGCATTGGCCTGATCTTTCTGGTGACGTGGCTGCTGTGGGTGGTGCTCGACACGGCGATTCAGGAAGCGCTGAAACCACCGGTCAGCAAACGCGCGGCGCGCCAGCCCAGCACCCGGGTGAAAACCATTCTGCCGCTGCTGCGCAACGCGATCAAAATCATCCTCGTGGTGATCTGCGCGATCACCACCATGGCCAACCTGGGAATCAATGTGGCGCCGCTGCTGGCAGGTGCCGGGGTGGTCGGTCTGGCCATCGGTTTCGGTTCGCAACAGCTGGTTCAGGATGTGATCACCGGTTTGTTCATCATCATCGAAGACACCCTGTCGATCGGCGATTGGGTGGTGCTCGATTCCGGGCATGCCGGCACGGTCGAAGGGCTGACCATTCGCACCCTGCGCCTGCGTGACGGCAAGGGCTTTGTCCACTCGGTGCCGTTTGGCCAGATAAAGGCTGTCACCAACCAATCGCGGCAGTTCGCCTATGCGTTCTTCTCGGTGCAATTCACCTACGACACGGATGTGGAAAAGGCGATCGAGTTGATCCGCGAGACTGGCGATTCGATCCGCGAAGACCCGTTCCTCAAGTACAACCTGCAAGGGCCGCTGGATGTGTTTGGCGTGGACAAGATGGATCTCAACGGCGTGGTGCTGACGGCGCAGTTCCGCACGGTGTCGGGCGGGCAATACGCGGTGAGCCGGGCCTTCAACCAGCGTTTGAAAAAGCTTGTGGATAACAGCCCTTGGGTGCATTTCGCGCAGACTTATCCACAGCAGGTTTTGTTGCCCAAACGCGAGCCGGCGGATGATGTGGTGCCGGAGCATCCCTCAGTGGTGCTGCCACAGCAATCGCTCACCTGACTGCAAGATGGTGTGGTGGGAGTGCTGGCCCCTTCGCGAGCAAATCCCGGCCATCGACACTTTACGGGTGACGGTTGCGCACTAAACCCGCAAAATGCAACGATTCCGGCAATTATCGACGACGGCGCCACAAGCATCGTCGCCAAAGCCATCGTTCCAATCAGACTGGGCCTGCTGACTCTATGCGAATGCGCCTTATGTTACTGGGCGGCGGAAATGCCCTTGGGCAGGCGCTGATTCGCCTCGGTGCGGAAGAAGACATCGGTTTCCTCGCCCCCCGCCCCCCCGAAGACGGCTGGGATGCCGCGAGCCTGACGCAACTGCTCGACGACACCCGTCCCGATGCGTTGATCAACCTTGCCTACTATTTCGACTGGTTCCAGGCCGAGACTGTCAGCGAAAGCCGCATGGCCGGGCAGGAACGCGCGATCGAGCGGCTGGCCGAGCTGTGCCAGCATCACAACATCGTCCTTGTGCAACCCTCCAGTTATCGGGTGTTCGACGGCTCGCGTGCCACCGCCTACAGCGAAAAAGACGAACCGGTGCCGCTGGGCCTGCGCGGTCAAGCGTTGTGGCGCATCGAACAAAGTGTTCGCGCGACGTGCCCGCAACACGTGTTGCTGCGTTTCGGCTGGCTGCTTGATGACAGCCCCGACGGCACCCTCGGACGTTTCCTTGCCCGCGCCGAGCAACCGGAAGAATTGCTCATGGCGGATGATCGCCGGGGTAATCCAACACCGGTCGACGACGCCGCCCGGGTGATCATTTCGGTGCTCAAGCAACTCGATTGCGCAGCGCCGCTGTGGGGCACTTATCACTACGCCGGCCACGAGGCGACCACACCGCTGGCGCTGGGTCAGGCGATTCTGACCGAGGCCCGCAGCCTGCACGCACTGGCCATCGAAGCGCCGACCGCCCAGGCCCACGCCGCGCGACCGGACGCCGCCGAAGAACCGCAACACGCGGTGCTCGCCTGCAAGAAAATTCTGCACACTTTCGGGATCAAACCGCGCGCCTGGCGTGCCGCGCTCCCGGGCTTACTGGATAGGTTCTACCGTCATGGCTGAAGGTACTGTTTTAATCACCGGCGGAGCCGGTTTCATCGGCTCGCATCTGACCGACGCCTTGCTCGCCAAAGGGCATTCGGTTCGGGTGCTGGACGATCTGTCGACCGGCAAGCGCAGCAACCTGCCGCTGGACAATCCCAAGGTTGAATTGATCGTTGGCGATGTCGCCGACGCTGCGCTCGTTGCCCAGGCGATGCAAGGCTGCAGCGCAGTCGCCCACCTGGCGGCGGTGGCTTCGGTGCAGGCGTCGGTGGATGATCCGGTGAAGACTCACCAGAGCAACTTCATCGGCACCCTGAATGTCTGCGAAGCCATGCGTCTGGCAGGGGTCAAGCGTGTGTTGTACGCCTCCACTGCAGCGGTGTACGGCAACAATGGCGAGGGCGAGTCGATCGATGAAGACACGCCAAAGGCTCCGCTGACGCCCTACGCGTCGGACAAACTGGCCGGCGAGCATTACTTCGATTTCTACCGTCGCCAGCATGGTCTGGAACCGGCGATCTTCCGCTTCTTCAACATCTTCGGGCCGCGTCAGGATCCGTCCTCGCCGTACTCCGGTGTGATCAGCATTTTCAGCGAACGCGCGCAGAAAGGTCTCCCGATCACCGTGTTCGGCGATGGTGAGCAGACGCGTGATTTCCTCTATGTCGAGGATCTGGTCGATATTCTGGTGCAGGCGATCGAAAAGCCTGATGTGGACGTGGGACCTGTGAATGTTGGCTGGAACGAGGCGATGAGCCTCAAGCAGATGCTTGTAGCCCTGCAATCAGTGGTCGGCGAGTTGCCAGCGGTCAGCTACGGCCCGGCACGCTCGGGCGACATCCGCCACTCGCGGGCGAACAACCGGCGGTTGCTGGAGCGGTTCAAACTGCCACAGCAGACGCCGATGAGCGTGGGGCTGGCGCGGTTGCTCGGAAAATAGCATTACCGCAGACATGAAAAAGGCGCCTTTTGACAGGCGCCTTTTTCACGGCCGAAATTTATCTCAATCCCTGTGGCGAGGGGATTTATCCCCGATCGACTGTGCAGCAGTCGCCTTCAGTTCAAGCTGCTCACCACCAAGCCTCATTCACCACCACGTGAACGTTCTGTAAACCGGGCTTAGAACTTATAGCCCAAACCCACCATGTAGATGAACGGATCCACATCCACATTCACCCGTGCGCGAGTGCCCGGCGCCACAGCGTTGTTCTCCACAGTCGCGCGAGTATCGATATCGATGTAGCGCACCTGGGCGTTGAGCATGATGTTGTCGGTCAGCATGTAGTCCGCGCCGACCTGCCAGGCCAGACCCCAGGAGTTTTTCGCCTTGAAGTTGCTGAAACCATTGGCGCTGGCTTCGCTGCCGACGTGCTCGTCATAAATCCAGGTGTAGTTGATGCCGCCGCCGACATACGGTTGAAACGGCGACTTCGAATCCAGCGGGTAGTAGACGACGCTGAGGGTCGGTGGCAGGTGTTTCAGCGTACCGAGTTTGCCGTTTGCTGCTGGCAGGGCAGTGCCTTTGATCTTCACATCATGTTCGAACGGCGTGGCGGCGAGCAGCTCGATACCGACGTGGTTGGTGAGCATGTAAGCGAAGTTCAGGCCCAGTTGAGTGTCGCTGCTCATGGTCGCCTTGCCGCCCAGATTGGTGCCGCTCAGCGGACCCTGATCGACCTTGACGCTGGAGCTGTCGGCCTTCGGGTTGACGGTGATTGCACCGGCACGAATCAGGATGTCGCCGGCTTCGTGAGCGTGGGCGAGCGGGGCTGCGAGCGCGAGGGCAAACAGCGAGGCGCTGAGCAAGGACTTGTTCATGGGGGCTCCAAAAGGACGTTAAAAGTTTCTGATGTCCTATGGTACGAAGCCAACTGATACGGTCTTTTGACTCAGCTCAATGAAACAGTGAAGGAGCCTGCTTTTGTGGAACCTTTTCCAGCGATGAGGCCTTTACAAACAACACAGAACTGTCGGATTCACTCCGGCAGCTCATACACATAAATCTTGTCCGCCTCCATCTGATACCCGGCATCCGCCAGTTCGCTGCTCGACGCTTTAACCTGCATCGGCCCTTCGACCCAATACGGCTGATACAACTCATCGAGCTTCACGCCCAACTCGCTTTTCACATGCACGATCTGGTTCGACGGCGGTGGCGGCACATGGATGCAGGCGCCGAAATACGGCACCAGCAAGAAGTCCGTGGTGCGTCCTTCTTCATTGACCTCCAGCGGCACGATGTAGCCCGGCAGACGAATGTTCTGACCATCGAGTGATTGCACGACCGGAGCATTCGGCATGTCCTGTTTCGCCGCTGGCGCGGCTTCGGCAGACAGCGCATCGCTCATCTTCGACAGATCGTGCAGCGGGGTCATGTTCGGCACTTCCGGCGCCGCGTCCGGCGGGATCATTTCCGACCAGGTCAAATCTTTCGGCGCCGCCGCCCACACGGGCAGGGCGACCAGCAACAACAGCGCGAGCACGGCGCGGGGCATGGAAAACATCCTCATAAACGAATCGACAGGCCATCGGCCAAGGATTGGCGATACGCGCGCCAGGCCGGCACGCTGCCCATCAGCAGCGCGGCCGCCAGAATGCCACCGAGCAGCGTCCATTCATACTCGCTCGGCCACGCCAGCGGCAGGAACAATCCGTAATTGGCCTGCACATAACCCTGCGCAGCAGCGATGCCGATATACAGCAACGCCAGCCCGGCGATCACCCCGGTCAACGCCAAGGCAAAGGCTTCCAGCACCAGCAGGCTCGCGATGTGCCACGGCCGCGCACCGACTGAACGCAGAATCGCCATCTCGCGGCGACGCTCGTTAAGGCTGGTGAGAATCGCCGTGAGCATGCCGATCAAACCGGTCAGCACCACGAACAGCGAGACTACGAACAGCGCTTTCTCGGCGGTGCTCATCAGGCTCCACAACTCCTGCAAGGCCACACCCGGCAGGATCGCCAGCATTGGCTCACCACGGAATTCATTGATCTCGCGTTGCAGCGCGAAAGTGGAAATCTTGCTGTTGAGGCCAAGCATGAACGCGGTGATCGCTTGCGGCGCCAGGTCCATGTTGCGCGCCTGATCGGCCGTGATCCGCCCGTTGCCCCGCGCCGGCACGCCGTTGTGCCAGTCAATGTGAATCGCCTCCATGCCGCCGAGGCTGATGTGCAAGGTGCGATCTACCGGGGTGCCGGTGCGCTTCAGAATGCCGACCACGGTGAAAGGTTTGTCATCGTGTTTGACCAGACTGATCGCCGCTACGCCATGGGCCAGCACCAGTTTGTCGCCAAGCTTGTAATGCAGCGCGTCGGCGACTTCGGCGCCGAGCACCACTTCAAACGGATCGGTGGCAAACGCGCGGCCATCGGCCAGTTGCAGGTGCTGCTGGCGGCCGTACTGGTAATGCTCGAAATACGCTTCGGTGGTGCCCATCACCCGGTAGCCACGATGGGAATCGCCGAGGGACATCGGGATCGCCCACTTCACTTTCGGGTTGTTGGCGAAGTGTTCGAAGCTGTCCCAGCGGATGTTGTTGGTGGCGTTGCCGATGCGAAACACCGAGTACAGCAGCAGATTCACCGAGCCGGAACGGGCGCCGACGATCAAGTCAGTGCCGCTGATGGTGCTGGCGAAACTGGCTTTGGCCTCGGTGCGCACCCGCTCGACGGCGAGCAGCAAGCAGACCGACAGGGCGATGGCGAATGCGGTGAGCAACGCGGTGAAGCGGCGGTTGGCCAGGCTGGCCATGGCCAGACGGAACAGATACATCTCAGACCTCGGCAGACGTGGCGGCGCGATTGAGTTCGGCCAGGGACAGGTGACGGTCGAACAGCGGCGCCAGACTTTGGTCGTGGCTGACGAACAACAGACTCGAACCGGCCTCGCGGCATTCGGCGAACAACAGGCGAATGAAGTTTTCCCGAGCGTCGTAATCCAGCGCCGAGGTCGGTTCGTCTGCGATCACCAGTTCCGGCTGTCCGATCAAGGCACGGGCGGCGGCGACCCTTTGTTGCTGGCCGATCGACAACGAGTCGGCGCGGCGACTGAGGATGCTTTCGTCCTTCAAACCCAAGTGAGCAAGCAGGGTGGCGGCGGCTTGATCGACGCTGCCGTGACGCTGCTTCGCCCGTTCGGCCCGCAGCCTGGAGAAGTGGCAGGGCAGTTCGACGTTCTCACGCACCGAGAGAAACGGCAGCAGGTTGAACTGCTGGAAGATATAGCCGGTGTGATCGACGCGGAAGGTGTCGCGGGCGCCGGCGGACAGTGCGGTCAGTTCCTGGCCGAGCAGGCGAATGCTGCCACGATCGGGTTTCTGCACACCGCCGAGCAGGCCGAGCAGGGTGGTCTTGCCGCTGCCGCTGGGGCCTTTGAGGAACAGGGTTTCACCCGGCTCCAGACGAAACGCCGGGATGTCCAGCAGCGGCGGGTGGCCGGGCCAACTGAAGCCCAGGTCGGACAGTTCGATGAGTGCTTGGGTCATGGCGCCAGTTTCAAAAGTTTTCATAGCCCCTGCGGGAGCAGCCTTCGGCAGCTCCTGCACAGGACAGCGTTGGAATCAGAACTTCAGCGCAGCAGCCTTGGCCGTCACTTCGGTGCCTTGCTGACCGCTGGCACTGATCAGTTGTACCTGAATTTTCTGCGTCGCCGGGAAGGTGCTGAAAATGTTCGCCAGATCCAGCGTCTTCAAGGCGCCCGGAGCTGCGCACTTGAACTGATAGTGCGCGTGGATTTCACTGTGGTCGTGATGATGCTCGTGGCCGTCCTTGCCCGCTTCACCGTCGTCGTGATCATCGGCATCCGGCTTGTCACCGAACAACGGACTTTCCAGTTCCTGACTCACCACTTTGCAACCGGCAGCGGCTGGCAGCTTGAACAGCGTCAGAGGCTTTTCCAGTTGGGCGCGGGCGGCGGCGACTTTGGCCTTGTCGGCATCCGTGGTGGCGGCGTGTTCGAAACCGACCAGGTTCATCGCCGGGCTTTCCAGCTCCAGTTCCAGAGTCTGGCCATCCAGCGCGGCGTTCAAACGACCGACTCCATGTTCGTGCGCGCCAAGGCTGCCGTGTTCATGATCGTGGTCATGCTCATCAGCAGCATGGGCGATGGCCAGCGGCAACAGGGCAAACGGCAAAGCGAGCAGCAGACGACGCATGGCGGTCTCCGGGAAGTAAAGTGAAGAGTTTGTTATGTAATCTTATAACGAAAGTGCGCAGAGTTTGCCCGTGCGCTCCGCTTTGCGCAAGACATGACTGAGCACCGCCCGGGACAGATTCCGGGGCGGTGCATGGATTGGAGTTCACACTTTTAGAGTCAGAAGCCAGTGCCGGGATAGTCGAACCAGTAATGTCCCGATAGCACATGCTTGATCAAATTTGCGTCTAGCACGCTCGGCGCATCGCGACTAAAGCGCTCGCGCCAGGCTGGCAGCCACCAGTAGTTGATGGCTGTTCCGCGGGGAAGTACTACAAGTGTCATCACTTCCCGATCAATTTTTTCCTCTGCGTAGAGTTGATGGGTGCGATCCATGAAGCCCATGTACTGATTGATCGGCAGCTGAAACATGAGTGCAGTGGTGAAGATTTTTTCGCTCTGACTGAACGTTGGACTTCGCAGAATCTGCAATGCTTCGCAAACATACGCCTGTGGTTGACCAGCGATTTTTTGGCCTTCGGGAGTAGAAAGTATGTCGAAACGGTCATCCAGATCCCGCCAGTCGATACGGCTATTTCCCTCAAAGTAATCGCGAATTACGGCGGTAAGCTGACCTGGCTCTGTGTTTTTGGAAGTACAGGCTGAAAGGTCGGCAGGCGACCAAAAGCGCCATGCGACGATGAATAGAAGTGAAGCAGTCAGGATTATCCAAGAAAGTCGTTTCATTGTGGTTTGCTGTGTTTGTAACGTCGAAAAATGGTGAAGTCATGGTCACTTTCCACCGCGTTGCCCGACGCATGACGAAAGCCTGCATCATTGACTTCTACTTTCTCCCAGCCTGCGGAAATGCAGACGCCCTGAGTCAGGACAAAACCCACGTGCCCGCTGGCATCCGAGTAATTGACCGCATAAGCACCGACATCGCCCGGCAAAGGCGAACGTTCCACCTTCCAGCTATTGAGAAGTCGTCCGCTGTCGGCCCATTCACCCGCCAGCGGTGGACTGACCTTGGAGAAATACGGCAGGTATTTGGATTTTCCATGTTCGATCAACGCTACATTGACCCCGATCGAAGTCAGCACGTCGTAGACAAACAGATTGCATTTGTTCGTGTTTGCCGGGAATTCCACACTTTGCTTTAGCGTTGGATGCGCCAAAGACTGTTTGCTTTTGTTGCCTGCCCATTGCGTGGAACCTCGGTGTGAAAGCGCCTCCATCAATATTCGGCGCGGCATATCCTGGATGACTACTTTTACGGTGCGGGTCTCGTTTTTGCGTTTGACCCCGTACTCCACCTCGTAAAAGGTGTCATTCGAAACGGCACCGCTTGTGGACAAGGGCACCTTCACCCACGGTGAGACGGCGACAATCGACAGTGATTTGCCTTCGGTCAACGTGGCTGTGTGCATAGCCTTTGTCGCTCCCGATGCGCCGACGATCTGAACAGTAACTTCGTGGCTATCGCGGGTTTTTACCGAGGGTAGTTTCTTTGTACCCGAGAGAGTGATGCCGGTTTGCCCCTTGTCAGAGATGAGTGAGTAAACTCGGGGTTTGTCATCGTTCTGAATAATGTTGTCGTCAATGACCAGTCCGTCCACCAGCAACTGAAACTTAACGCCTGTTGGTGACTGCATCAGAAAGTCTTTAAAGACCAGTTTGATTTCCGATTTCATGGCAGGTCCTGAATCATAGGTTCTTCGTAGGCGTAAAACGTCCAGTCGGAATCCTCCCCGACCAACAGGGTGTCGTAATCCGCGTGGTTTTTTACAGGGTGTTCGCAGCCCTCGCCTGTGGCGTTACAGGTGCTGTCTTGCAAGACAGCCACCTTTTTCTTGTCCTTGAGTTTGTAGGCCAGTCCGGGTTTTTCGGTGTCGTCCAAGCGTTCGATGATCACTTGTAGATAACGATACGAAGTCACCGCGGCAATTGACGGGCCGATGTCGATCGGGGCAGGGCGGCCTATTCCGGCAAAACCACTATGTTGTTGGGGCAACAACTTGTTGGACATGGGCGGGCAGCCGCAGGCGACATAGTCATCTACCAACGCAGCCGGGCCAGCAGGCAATATCAGTGTTCTTTCACCCACCGCCACGATCGGGCCTTTGCCGGGACCGCATACCGGACAACTGGCCAATTGTCCGATGGAAGCGATGATCTTTCCTTCGATATTGAGGTTTTCATTTCCCTCAAGTATCACGCCACCCGTAGAGGTCGGGCCTCCCTTCGAGGCCAGTTTTCGTCCTGAAGACATGGGCATCCTTCCCATGGAAAAGAGACCAATGTAGACGATTGCTCGATAAAAACCAGAGGCCTGTGATGCTGTGCGCTTGGCGTTACACAAGTCCCGTGGGAGCATGCAGGTCAGAAATATGTGGGAGCGAACTCAATGTTGCGGATACGTGGAACCGTCGGCGACGTGCTGGTGGATTTGACGGTGGAACTGGATGACAGCGATTGGGCGAAGCTCGGCTCAGCCCTCGGCGGTCAGCCGCATATCGTTCAAGCGGTGGCCGCTTCGGCGCCAGCGGCGAAACCGCTCAATCAGGACGATGCGTTGTGGCAGGCTGCCCGGGATTTGCTGCGCAAGGCCGGGCAACTCAGCGGGCCGGATCTGCTCGAACAACTGGAAGGCCTGACCGGCAGCGCAGGGGCAGGCAAACGCTTGCTGGTGCGGCTGCGGCACAGTTCGGATGTGAAAGTGGTGAGCGGCGGGGATACGCCGCTCTACAGCTGGATCGAGTAAACGCTTAGTACAGCGCGGCAAACAACTTGCGACGGTAGGCGGTCACCAGAGGGTGATCGTTGCCCAACAACTCGAACACCTGCAACAACGTCTTGTGCGGCAAACCTTCGCCGTAGCTGCGATTACGGATGAACAGCTTGAGCAAGGCATCCAGAGCCGCTTCGTATTGCTGACGAGCCAGTTGCTGAATCGCCAGTTGATACACCGCTTCATCGTCCTGCGGGTTTTGCGCCAGGCGGGTTTTCAGGTCGGCAGCGTCCGGCAGGTCGCGGGCAAGGCCCAGAAATTTGATCTGCGCCTTCGCCGCGGCGAGCGCGGCTTTGTGCTCATCGCTCTTGACCGCGTCGAGCACGGTTTGCGCTTCGTCCAGTTCGCCGCGCTCGGTCAGGCAGCGGGCGTACAGGATC
This sequence comes from Pseudomonas sp. NPDC087639, assembly GCF_044743385.1. Lineage (NCBI taxonomy): Bacteria > Pseudomonadati > Pseudomonadota > Gammaproteobacteria > Pseudomonadales > Pseudomonadaceae > Pseudomonas > Pseudomonas sp. NPDC087639. The sequence continues at coordinate 32,361 of NZ_JBIUWI010000046.1, forward strand.
AGCGCTTTGGCGTTGGTGTTGTCTTCGTTGAGCATGATCACCAGCGCGGCTTCGGCATCGGCGTAACGACCGTCATCGAACAAGGCCTGAGCCTGTTCGAATGGATCGGCCGCGGCCGGCGCCGGCATCTGCACATGGGGTTCGAGCAAGGCACGTACGGCGGATTCCGGTTGCGCGCCGGCAAAACCGTCGACCGGTTGACCGTCCTTGAACAGCACCACGGTCGGCAGGCTGCGAATGCCGAAGCGGGCAACGATGTCCTGCTCGATGTCACAGTTGACCTTGGCCAGCAGCAACTCGCCCTGATAGCTCTCGGCAATGCCTTGCAGCATCGGCATCAGCGCCTTGCACGGCGCACACCATTCGGCCCAGAAATCCACCAGCACGGGTTTATTGAAGGAAGCCTCGATCACCGACTGGTCGAAGTCGGCAGTCGTGGCGTCGAAGATGTACGGCGTTTGTTGACTCATGGGGGATCTCTTTTAAGCGTCAATGAACGCACTATAAGGGGTGGCGCAAAAGATCGCGACGCGCGTGGTAAAGGCTCACATGCCGAAACTCTTCCGGCTCCGCCAGATCCGGCAAGGTCATCGCCTCAAGCATTTCAATGCGCTCATACAACGGATGGCGAAAATCCCGAACCCGCGAATCGGCCACCAGCGCTTCACGGCCACGGCTGAGAAACGCATCGAGCAACGGCAGATTCGCCCGGTCATACAACACATCAGCCACCAGAATCAGGTCAAAGCGATCCGCTTCGGCGAAGAAATCCGTCGAATAACTCATCTGCACATCGTTGAGTTCGGCATTCGCCCGACACGCCGCGATCGCCAGCGGATCGAGATCGCAGGCCACCACTTCCAACGCCCCGGCCTTCACCGCCGCAATCCCGGCGATGCCGGAACCCGCGCCAAAATCCAGGACGCGTTTGCCGCGCACCCACTTGGGAAACTCTGCCAGATAACGCGCCACCGCCAGACCACTGGCCCAGCAAAAGCTCCAGTAGGGCGGCTCGTGCAGAATTCGTTGGGTTTCTTCCTGGCTGAATTCGCGCGCCATGTTGTCGCCGTCAATCAGCCACAACTGCAAATCGGTGTCCGGCAACGCACAGGCTTTCAGTCTGGCGTCGCCGAGCAGTTCACCCAACGCCTGTTGCAGGTCGAGCGGTGCATTCATGGTGCTTTGACGAATTGCAGTTGGCCCAATGCCTGAGTGGTCGGCTGGGTAATGGTTTGCGACGGCAGATGCAGGATCAACTGGCCAGACTGGCTGGCGCGGCCACGCAGTTCAACCCGCGCCCCGGCCGGGAAGGCCTCGGGGTTGAAGCGCACATGGAACGGCAGAATCTGGTTGTTGCCGATCAGGCTGGAACTGGCGAGCAATTGCTGCGGACGATCCTTTGCATCGATCACCAGTAGCGCCAGTTCGACTTCGGCACCGGCCGGCACACCTTGCAGGGTGCCACTCAGTTCGCGCTGATACGCCGGCAACGGGCCGAGGTCGGCGGCTTCCTTGGCTTTTTTCTGCGCCTGCTGTGGCGCCGGGCCTGGAGTGGGCGGCTGAGGCTTGGGCGCATCGCTGCTGCAGGCCACCAGCAGGCTTAAAAAACTGAGCAAAACGAGCGGACGTAACGACATTGGCAGCTCCGGCAAAATGAAATCCATGGATCAAACGATCATGCCAGTCTGTATACCGCAAACCCTATGGCTTGTCTTGCCACCGGGATGCGCTACCATGGCCCTCCCTTTTTTTGTTGCCAGCCACCATGCACTGTCCCTTCTGCGGTGCCAACGACACCAAGGTCATCGACTCGCGTCTGGTCGCCGAGGGCGAACAGGTGCGCCGCCGGCGTGAATGCCTGGCCTGCGGCGAACGTTTCACGACATTCGAGACGGCCGAACTGGTGTTGCCGCGCCTGATCAAAACCGATGGCAGCCGCCAGCCGTTCGACGAAGAAAAACTCCGCGCGGGCATGCAACGCGCCCTGGAGAAGCGTCCGGTGAGCGTCGAGCGCCTCGAATCCTCTTTGGTTCACATCAAGCACAAGCTGCGCGCCACCGGCGAGCGCGAGGTCAAATCCCTCGTGGTCGGCGAACTGGTGATGGCCGAGCTGCAAAAGCTTGATGAAGTCGCCTACATCCGTTTCGCTTCGGTCTACAAGCGCTTCCAGGACCTCAACGAGTTCCGGGAAGAGATCGACCGCCTCGCCCGCGAACCGGTGAAAGAATGACCAGCGCCGCCGAGCAGGCCATCCTCGACGCCCACTTCATGGCCCGCGCGCTGGAACTGGCGCGCAAAGGTCACTACACCACGCATCCTAATCCCCGGGTTGGCTGCGTGGTGGTGCGGGACGGGCAGATCGTCGGCGAAGGCTGGCACGAACGCGCCGGCGAGCCTCACGCTGAAGTCCACGCCTTGCGCGCTGCCGGTGAGCTGGCCCGGGGGGCGACCGCTTACGTCACCCTCGAGCCGTGCAGCCACCATGGCCGCACCCCGCCGTGCGCCGATGCGTTGGTCAATGCCGGCGTGGCTCGGGTGGTCGCGGCGATGCGTGATCCGAACCCGCAAGTGGCGGGCCGTGGCTTGCTACGTCTGGCCGATGCCGGCATTGCGACTGAAAGCGGCGTGCTGGAAGCTGAAGCGCGCAAGCTCAATCAGGGTTTTCTGAAACGCATGGAACACGGCTTGCCGTTCGTGCGGGTCAAACTGGCCATGAGTCTCGACGGCCGCACGGCGATGGAAAGCGGCGAGAGTCAATGGATCACCGGCCCGGCAGCACGTTCGGCGGTGCAGCGTTTGCGCGCGCAAGCGGCGGTGGTGCTGACCGGCGCCGACACGGTGCTGGCTGACGGCGCACGCTTGACCGTGCGCGCTGATGAGCTGGGTCTGGATGCCGGGCAAACCGCACTGGCCATGAGCCGTCCGCCGCTGCGCGTGCTGATCGACGGACGCCTGCGGGTGCCGCTGGACGCGCCGTTCTTCAAGGCTGGTCCGGCGTTGGTCGCCACCTGCATGGCGGTCGAAGAGCAATACGCCAATGGCCCGGAATGTTTGATCGTGCCGGGTGATGACGGTCAGGTCGATTTGCATCAATTACTGATCGAACTGGCCAACCGTGGCGTCAACGAAGTGCTGGTCGAGGCCGGCCCGCGACTGGCCGGTGCCTTTGCCCAGCTCGGTCTGGTCGATGAGTTCGTGATCTTCATCGCCGGCAAGTTCCTCGGTTCCACGGCGCGTCCGCTTTTGGATTGGCCGCTGAGCTACATGAAGGACGCTCCCGAGCTGAAAATCACTGAAATCCGCGCGGTTGGCGATGACTGGCGAGTCACTGCCATCCCTGTCCTTTCGGCGAGCGTATAATTCCCGGCCATCGCGTTAGCGCTGGCTTCGTTCTCAAGGAGAACCCCATGTGTACCGGCATCATCGAATCCATCGGCAGTATCCGTGCATTGACCCCAAAGGGCGGCGATGTGCGGGTGCATGTTGAAACCGGCAAGCTCGACCTGAGCGACGTCAAACTCGGCGACAGCATCGCGGTCAACGGCGTCTGCCTGACGGCCGTTGAGCTGCCGGGCGACGGCTTCGCTGCCGACGTCAGCCGCGAAACCCTCGACTGCACCGCCATGAACGACCTGAAAAGCGGCAGCCCGGTCAATCTGGAAAAAGCCCTGACCCCGACCACCCGTCTCGGCGGGCACTTGGTCAGCGGTCACGTCGACGGTGTCGGTGAAATCGTCTCCCGCGCTGATAATGCCCGCGCCGTGGAATTTCGCATCCGCGCACCGAAAGAGCTGGCCAAGTACATCGCCCATAAAGGCTCGATCACCGTCGACGGCACGAGCCTGACCGTGAACGCGGTCGATGGCGCCGAGTTCATGCTGACGATCATCCCGCACACCCTGAGCGAAACCATCATGGCTTCCTACAAGCCAGGTCGCCGAGTGAACCTGGAAGTCGACTTGCTGGCGCGTTATCTGGAGCGTCTGCTCCTCGGCGACAAGGCCGCAGAGCCAAGCGCTGGTGGCATTACTGAAAGCTTTCTGGCCGCCAACGGCTATCTCAAATCCTGACCCAAGGGGGTGCCTTGTGGCGCTCAATAGCATCGAAGAACTGGTTGAAGACATCCGCCAAGGCAAGATGGTCATCCTCATGGATGACGAAGACCGCGAGAACGAAGGCGACCTGATCATGGCCGCCGAATGCTGCAAGGCCGAGCACATCAACTTCATGGCCAAGCACGCCCGTGGCCTGATCTGCATGCCGATGAGCCGTGAGCGCTGCGAACTGCTGAAGCTGCCGCTGATGGCGCCACGCAACGGTTCCGGTTTTGGTACCAAGTTCACCGTGTCGATCGAAGCCGCCGAAGGCGTGACCACCGGCATTTCCGCTGCCGACCGTGCGCGCACCGTGCAAGCGGCTGCCGCCAAAGACGCCAAGGCTGAAGACATCGTCAGCCCCGGCCATATCTTCCCGCTGATGGCGCAGGCCGGTGGCACCCTGGCGCGTGCCGGCCACACCGAAGCCGCTTGCGACCTGGCGCGCATGGCCGGTTTCGAGCCGAGCGGCGTGATCTGCGAAGTGATGAACGACGACGGCACCATGTCCCGTCGCACCGAACTGGAAGCCTTCGCCGCCGAACACAACATCAAGATCGGCACCATTGCCGACCTGATTCACTACCGGATGATCCACGAACGTACCGTTCAGCGGATTGCCGAGCAGCCACTGGACAGCGAACTGGGCCATTTCAACCTGGTGACCTATCGTGATTCCGTGGAAGGCGATGTGCACATGGCCCTGACGCTGGGCACCGTTTGCGCCGAAGAGCCAACACTGGTTCGCGTACACAACATGGACCCGCTGCGCGACCTGTTGATGGTCAAACAACCGGGCCGCTGGAGTCTGCGCGCCGCCATGACGGCGGTTGCCGAGGCTGGCAGCGGTGTGGTGCTGTTGCTCGGTCACCCGCTCGATGGCGACGTGTTGCTGGCGCACATCCGCGAAACCGCCGATCAGGCTGTGGTGAAAAAACCGACTACTTACAGCATCGTTGGTGCCGGTTCGCAGATCCTGCGCGACCTTGGCGTACGCAAAATGCGCCTGATGTCGGCGCCAATGAAATTTAATGCGATATCCGGTTTCGATCTGGAAGTTGTAGAATACGTGCCCTCCGAATAATGACCGGTTGTTTCCGGCCCTGATTTCGCGGCAAATAAATCACTGAGGGATGCGTAGCAAACGCGTCCCGGCTCTTTAAGAGATCTGACGAATGACCCTGAAGACCATCGAAGGTACCTTCATCGCCCCTAAAGGCCGCTACGCTTTGGTAGTGGGCCGTTTCAACA
>NZ_JBIUWI010000046.1:37715-46602 GCF_044743385.1 Pseudomonas sp. NPDC087639
CCTGGCGCCTTCGAAATTCCGCTGGTTGCGCAGAAAGTCGCCCAGAAAGGCGAGTTCGCAGCCATCATCGCTCTCGGCGCGGTCATTCGTGGCGGTACTCCGCACTTCGAATACGTGGCGGGCGAATGCACCAAGGGCCTGGCCCAAGTGTCCATGGAGTTCGGCGTGCCGGTCGCTTTCGGCGTCCTGACCGTTGATTCCATCGAGCAAGCCATCGAACGTTCCGGCACCAAGGCCGGTAACAAAGGTGCTGAAGCTGCCCAGTCCGCTCTGGAAATGGTCAGCCTGCTGGCGCAGTTGGAGGCCAAGTGATTAGCGACGAAAGCGATCGTTTCAACCCGCGCGATCCGAAACCTGCGGATGCCGGCAAGCCCTCGAAAAGCGTCAAGCGTCGCGAAGCCCGTCAGCTCGCCACTCAAGCGCTGTACCAGTGGCACATGGCCAAGCAATCGCTGAACGAGATCGAAGCGCAGTTCCGGGTCGATAACGATTTCAGCGATGTTGACGGCGCTTACTTCCGCGAGATCCTTCACGGGGTTCCGCAGTTCAAGACCGAAATCGACACCGCGCTCACGCCTTGCCTGGATTTGGCCATCGAAGAGCTGGACCCGGTTGAACTGGCGGTTCTGCGCCTGTCCACCTGGGAACTGCTCAAGCGCGTCGACGTGCCGTACCGCGTTGTGATCAACGAAGGTATCGAACTGGCCAAAGTGTTCGGTTCAACCGACGGCCACAAGTTCGTCAACGGCGTACTCGACAAGCTGGCCCCGCGCCTGCGTGAAGCTGAAGTGAAGGCGTTCAAGCGCTGATCGGCGCTTGAATACTTTTTCTCAGTCATGGGCGAGTTTGAGCTGATCCGCAATTACTTCGCCGCCGCGCCCTGTGCGCAGGGCGGCGAAGGCGTTGCACTGGGGATCGGCGACGACTGCGCCTTGCTGGCAGTTCCTCCCGGGGAACAGCTGGCGATTTCCACCGATACGCTGGTGGCCGGTGTGCATTTCGCCGACCCCTGCGATCCGTTTCTGCTCGGTCAGCGCTCGCTGGCCGTCGCGGTCAGCGATCTGGCCGCCATGGGCGCCACGCCCGTTGCCTTTACCCTTGCCCTGACTGTGCCGACGGTGACCGCCGAGTGGCTGCAAGCCTATGCCCGTGGTTTGAACCGCATGGCGCAGAGCTGCGGCGTGGCATTGGTCGGTGGCGATACCACGCGCGGGCCGTTGAGCTTGACCGTCACCGTGTTCGGCCGCGTCCCGGCCGGTCAGGCCTTGACCCGTAGCGGCGCGCAGCCGGGTGACTTGCTGTGTGTCGGCGGTGAACTGGGCAATGCCGCCGGTGCGTTACCGCTGGTATTGGGTCAGCGCGACGCCGCGCCGGACATCGCCCAGCCGCTGCTCGATCACTATTGGTCGCCGCAACCGCAACTGGCCCTCGGTCAGGCGCTGCGCGGCAAGGCGACTTCCGCACTGGATATCTCCGATGGCCTACTCGCCGATTGCGGCCACATCGCTCTGGCGTCGAAGGTGCGGCTTGAGATTGAACGCGAGCGCGTACCGTTGTCGGATGCTTTAGTGGCGTTTCTCGGCCAGCGCGGCGCCGAGCGCGCGGCGCTCAGTGGTGGCGATGATTACGTGCTGGCATTCACGTTACCGTCTGTCGAGTTGCCGGCGCTGCTGGCTGCCGGTTGGCCGATCCATGTGATCGGTCGCGTGGCAGAGGGGCAGGGCGTGGTGCTGCTGGATCGAGACGGCCACGACATCACCCCGCAAATCCGGGGTTATCAACATTTTCAGGAGACACCGTGACAGATCACCCGAAACAGGTTCCGGCCGAATTCGTTCCGCCGTCTGTCTGGCGCAATCCCTGGCATTTCCTCGCGTTCGGCTTCGGTTCGGGCACCTTGCCCAAGGCGCCGGGCACGTGGGGCTCGTTAGTTGCGCTACCCTTTATCCCGTTGTGGCAGATGCTGCCCGACTGGGGTTACTGGCTGATGCTCGGGATCACCATGCTGTTCGGCTTCTGGCTGTGCGGTAAGGTCGCCGATGATCTGCGGGTGCACGACCACGAAGGCATCGTCTGGGACGAAATGGTCGGGATGTGGATCACCCTGTGGCTGGTGCCGGAAGGCTGGTACTGGTTGCTCGCGGGTTTTCTGGTATTCCGCTTCTTCGATATTCTCAAGCCGTGGCCGATTCGCTGGATCGACCGGCATGTCCATGGCGGCGTCGGCATCATGCTCGACGACGTGCTGGCCGGGGTGTTTGCCTGGCTGGCGATGCAGGGACTGGTGTGGATTTTCGCCTGACCTTGCGGGCCCAGGCGTCAAGTGAGGTAACTAGGGATGGCTGTACGCTGGTTGGTGCTATTGGTTTTTGCCCTGCTGGGCACAGTGGCCAGTGCGCAGCAATCAGTGCCAGCGCCCTCGGTCATCCACCTGGCCAGCGAAGACTGGGAAGACTACACCGCCGCCGACGGCCATGGGCTGGGCTGGGATATCTTGCGCAAGGTGTTCGAACCGGCCGGGGTGAAACTGGATATTCGCACCGAGCCGTATACCCGTTCAGTGGGGCTGGCCCAGCGCGGCGAGGTCGATGCCTGTGTCGGCTCTTATCATCAAGAATTCAGCGAACTGCTTTATCCGCGCTGGAATTTCGACACCGATCACGTTTACGCGCTGGGCCTTGCCAGCAACCCGGCGCCGACGCCGGAAACCTTGGGCAGTTACCGACTGGCTTGGGTACGTGGCTACGACTATCAGAATTATTTGCCCAACGTGCGCGGCTATAACGAAGTCGTCCGGCGTACCGGGATTCTGTCGATGCTGACCCACAACCGCGCCGACTATTACATCGACGCGCTGACTGAGATCGACTATGTGCTCAGCCGGGCCAGGGATCCTTCGCAGTTCCGCACCACTCATATCGCTGAATTGCCGCTGTACCTGTGTTTCGCCAATACGCCACAAGCGCGGACGTTGATGGCGCTGTTTGACCAGCGCATGGAGCAACTGGTGAAAAGCGGTGAGCTGAAGCCGGTATTTGAGCGCTGGAAGCAGCCGTATCCGTTTAGTTCGCCCTGACGCGAAACCCCTGTAGGAGCTGCGGCACGCTGCGATCTTTTGATCTTGATCTTAAAAATCAGGATCAAAAGATCGCAGCCTCGTTTCACTCGACAGCTCCTACAGCGGTCCATGTTGTCCAGGAGTCATCAAACTTTTTGATCGTTATGCCCGATAATTCAGCCTAAGCGTCTGTAGGAACCTGCTGTTACAATGCCGCCCAGCGAATCTTCAGACTTTTTTAGATCAGGAGCACACCGGTGCCTGTCGTTTTTGTCGCCGCTTCCAAGCTGCCAACGCCTTTTGCGCAATTCACCATGCACGGTTTTCTCGATGAAGCCACCGGTCGCGAGCACGTCGTGCTGAGCCTGGGTGATTTTGCCGACGGAGCCCCGGTACTCGGCCGATTGCACTCCGAATGCCTGACGGGTGATGCCTTGTTCAGCCAGCGTTGCGACTGCGGTTCGCAACTCGAGGGCGCGCTCAAAGCCATCGCTCGCGAAGGTCGTGGCGTCCTGCTGTACCTGCGCCAGGAAGGTCGCGGCATCGGTCTGTTGAACAAGATCCGTGCCTACGAATTGCAGGACGGCGGCGCCGACACCGTTGAAGCCAACGAGCGTCTTGGCTTCGCCGCCGACCAGCGCGACTACGCCATGTGCCTGCCGATGCTCGAGCATCTGGGTGTGAAATCCCTGCGTCTGATGACCAACAACCCGCGCAAGGTCAAAGCCTTGACCGACATGGGCATCGTCGTCGCCGAGCGCGTGCCGTTGCACACCGGCCACAACCCGCACAACAAACTGTACCTGGCGACCAAGGCCAGCAAACTCGACCACATGATGGGCAATGAGCATCAGGGCGAGGTAGACCGGGCGTGACTCGCGGTCAGGTGCGCCGTCGCCTCAGCGTCGACTGGTGGAAATACCTGACGCTGGCGCTGGTGCCGTTGTTCGTGCTCAACGCCGTGTTCGGTCAAAGCGAGGCGATCCTGCCGGTACTGGCGATGCCGTTCTTTATCGCTGGTGTTGCCTCAATGTTTGTCAGCCTGAAATTTTTCGGCCGCTACAAACATGCGCTGATCGCCACGCAAAAAGCCCTCGATACCCCGGATGAGCCGACTGCATGGATCGCGCTCGCGGCGCGGCGCCGAACTGCCTTTCTCGCCGCGGCGTTGCCGGCGTGGATCGGCGCATTGGCGGTATTCGTCGGCCTTGAAGCCGTACCGCTGATGCTGCTGGCATTGTCCACGGCGGTGCTGTTCTACCTCTACCGTATCCCGCGTCAACTCGGCTGATGCGCCGTCTCTGGCTGGCGGTTCTGCTGCTGGCCGTCAGCGGGTCGACGCTGGCCGCTCTGCGCGTGGTCAGTCTCGCGCCGTCTCTTTCTGAAATCGTCGTTGATCTGGATTCGGCCGATCTGTTGGTTGGCGTGCTGGATGCGGGCGATCGGCCTGCTGCGATTGCGAATGTTCCCTCAGTCGGTCGCTATGGCCAACTCGACATGGAGCGTTTGCTCAGCCTCAAACCCGATCTGCTGTTGCTCTGGCCCGGCAGTGTCGGCCCGGCGCAGCGTGACCAGCTCAAGCGGTTGAACATCCCGACTTACGTCGCCGAGCCGCATACGTTCGAACAACTCACCACGCAGATCGAAGACATCGCCGGGCAACTGGGGCGCCCGGAACGTGGGGTGCAACGTGCGGCGGATCTTCGTAGAAAACTCGACGGCCTGCGCCAGCGCTATCGCCGGGATACGCCGCTGAAAGTGTTTTATCAAGTCTGGGACAAGCCGCTCTATACCATCGGCGGTGGGCAGATCATCAGCGATGCGCTTGAGGTGTGTGGTGCGCGCAATGTCTTTGGCGACCTGAGCCTGCCGGCACCGCAAGTGAGTGTCGAAGCGGTGTTGCAGCGTGATCCCGAGGTGATTCTCGCAGGTGATCAGGCGCAGCTTGAGGCGTGGAGGGCTTGGCCGCAGGTGGCAGCGGTGAGGCAGGGGAAACTGCTGTTGGTCACCGATAAAGGCCTCGAACGGCCGAGCGGCCAAATGATCGCCGCCACCGCCAAGCTCTGCCAAGTGATCGCGCCAGACAAATAATCCCTACAGGGAATTTCAGCGCAGCTCAGGCGTCCAGGTCACCCCAAACATCCACGCCCGACCTTCCTCACGATAGCCATACTGACTGCCGTCGTAACTGTAGTTCGCCCGGCTGTAACCCTTGTCCAGCAAGTTATCGACCTTCAGATCCAGCTTGATCTCGCGGTTCAGCGCCCAGCTGCTACGCAGCCCGAGCGTGCCGTAGCCACCCAGTGGCTGAGTGTTGTTCAAGTCGTCGTAACTGGCGCTGACTAATTGCCAACTCGCGCCGAGGCTCAATCGATCGAACTGACGGTCCATATCCCAACTGGCCGTACGCCGTGCCCGTCGCGCCAAGGTGTGACCTGTATCACGATCACGCGGATCGATAATTGCCACGCCAAGATTGCTCTGCCAGCCAAACAGCTCCTGCTTCAGCGCTGCTTCAAAGCCATTGATTCGTGCCGAGGCCACATTCTCCGGCCGCGAGTTGCTGCCGAAGATAATCGCGTCTTCCAGATCGGTGCGGTACAGCGAAGCTTCCAGTCGAGCGCTGTCACTCAACTGGCTGCGCCATTGCAGTTCGTAGCTCTTGGAGGTTTCCGGCTTCAGGTTCGGGTTGCTGAAGTCCGGGTAGTACAAGTCATTGAAGGTCGGCGCGCGGAAGCCCTCGCTGTAGCTCAGCAGCAAATCGTTGTCCGGGTTCTGCGGCAAGGTGAAGGTGCCACTCCAAGTGTTTTGGCTGCCGAACTGCTGGTTGTCGTCGTGGCGCAGGCCGAGTTCGGTGGAGAAGCTGTCGGCCTGATAACGATGCTGGATGAACGCGGCGCGGTTCCAGCGACTGTCCTCATCGAACGCAGTGCTGCTGTTGACTCGGTCTTCATACCAGTCGCCACCGAGAATCAGGCTGTTGCGCGCGTCCAGGGTCAGGTCGTTCTGCCAGTTCACCGAGTCGCGGTAGGTGTTGAACACCGTGCGCTCGTCGCTGAGCTTGTCGAGGGTCTTCTCGCGGTTTTCGCTGTGGCCAAATTCGACACGGGTTTTCCAGAGGTCGTTGACCCGAGCATCGACGTAACTGCTGATGCTGCTGACGTTGAAATCGCTGTACGGCTGCTGCTGCACCGACTCGAAGGTGGTCATGTCGAAGCGCCCGAACGGGTTGTCGAACTCGCTCTTGCCGCTGTTATCCAGCAGGTTGGCGCCGACTTCGATGTCATCGGTCAGCGCATGGCTGAGGCTCAGGCTGACGGACTTGTTGCGGTAGGCGTCATGATCGCCGTCGCTCGGATACGACGCGTGGGTGCGGTCGAGGCCGGCGGTTTCATCGAGGCTGGCGCCGAGGTTGAAGCGGGTTTTTTCATCGCCACCGGACAAGCCGAGACTACGTTCCCAAGTCTGGTTGCTGCCGAAGCCGACGTGCAGGCGTGGCTGTAATCCTTGTTCACTGCCGCGCCGGGTGAAGATCTGAATCACCCCGCCAATCGCATCGCTGCCGTAAATCACCGAGCGCGAGCCGCGCAGTACTTCCACGCGCTCGATCTGTTCGATGTTCAGGTGCTGCAGATTGCTGTCGCCGGAAGTGGAGCTGCCGATGCGTTGGCCATCAATCAGCACCAGGCTCTGCGCCGATTGCGTGCCGCGAATGTAGATCCCCGGCAGACTGCCGCGCCCGCCGGCCTGCGCCACTTGTACGCCCGGCACTCGACGTAGCAGGTCCGGCACGTCGCTCGGTTGCAGGCGGTCGATGTCTTCGCGGGTGAACACAGTGTTGGCGGCGCTGCTGTCGTTGCGTGCTTCGACTTGGCGGTTGGCGCTGATCAGGGTGTCTGGCAGTTTCAGGGCCTGATCGCGTTCGAAGGTGTCAGCGAGGGCGCTGGCGGTTGGCAGCAGAAGGAAGGGCAGGGCGAGGCGCGGGAGGTACATGGCAATCCATGGTTTATGCAAAACCCTGTAGGAGCTGCCGGAGGCTGCGATCTTTTGATTTTGCTTTGAAAGGTTTTGAAGCTACCGAAGATCAGGATCAAAAGATCGCAGCCTTCGGCAGCTCCTACAGGGGGACTGTCAGCTAGCGAGCAGTGCCAGACGTTGTCGGATCGAAGCTTCGATCCCGGCCTCATCCAGTCCGCATTCCGCCAGCATCTGCGCAGGCTTGGCGTGCTCGACATAAACATCCGGCAAGCCCAGGTGCAGCATCGACTTGAGGATGTTCTCGCGTGCGAGAAATTCGCTGACCGCGCCACCGGCGCCGCCCATGATCGCGTTCTCTTCGATGGTGACCAGCAACTCGTGGCTGCCGGCAATCTCGCGTACCAGCTCCTCATCGAGCGGTTTGACGAAGCGCATGTCGACCACGGTAGCATCCAGCTTTTCGGCGACTTTCAGCGCTTCTGCCAGTTGCACACCGAATACCAGCAGGGCGACTTTGCTGCCCTGGCGACGGACGATGCCTTTGCCGATTTCAATCGGCTCGAGGTCTTTCTCGATGGCTGCATTCGGGCCGCTGCCACGCGGGTAACGGACCGCCGCCGGGCCGTTGTACAGGTGGCCGGTGGTGAGCATTTTGCGCAGTTCGTTTTCATCGCTCGGGGTCATGATGACCATGCCCGGGATGCAGCGCAGGTACGACAGATCGAAGCTGCCGGCGTGGGTCGGGCCGTCTTCGCCCACTAAACCTGCGCGGTCGATGGCGAACAGCACGTCGAGGTTCTGTACCGCTACGTCATGAACGAGCTGGTCGTAACCGCGCTGGAGGAACGTCGAGTAGATCGCCACCACCGGTTTCGCGCCTTCGCAGGCCATGCCGGCAGCGAACGTCACCGCGTGTTGCTCGGCAATTGCCACATCGAAGTAGCGCAGCGGGAAACGTTCGCTGAACTCCACCAGATCCGAGCCTTCCTTCATTGCCGGGGTGATCCCGACCAGACGCGGATCAGATGCAGCCATGTCGCACAGCCATTCGCCAAACACCGCCGAATACTTCGGCCCGCCAGCTTTTTTCGGTGCAGCGGCCGGAGCGTCGACAGGTTCGAGCTTGGTAATCGCGTGGTAACCGATAGGGTCGACTTCCGCCGGGGCGAAGCCTTTGCCTTTTTTGGTGACGATGTGCAGGAACTGCGGGCCTTTCAGATCGCGCATGTTGCGCAGTGTGGCGATCAGGGTCGGCAGGTCGTGGCCGTCGATCGGGCCGATGTAGTTCCAGCCCAATTCTTCGAACAGCGTGCCGGGAACCAGCATGCCTTTTGCGTATTCTTCGGTGCGGCGGGCGATTTCCCAGGCGCCGGGCAGGCGCGACAGCACTTTTTTGCTGCCTTCACGCATGCTCGCGTAAGTGCGGCTGGAAAGGATCTTCGCCAGATAATTCGACAGACCGCCGACGTTGCGCGAGATCGACATGTCGTTGTCGTTGAGGATCACCAGCATGTTGGCGTTGACTTCCGGCGCGTGGTTCAGCGCCTCGAAGGCCATGCCTGCGGTCAACGCGCCATCGCCGATCACGGCAATCGCCTTGCGATCACTGTTTTGCAGGCGGGCGGCAATCGCCATGCCCAGCGCTGCGCTGATCGACGTGCTGGAGTGGCCGACGCCAAAGGTGTCGTACTCGCTCTCGGCACGACGCGGGAAGGCGGCGATGCCGTCCTTCTGGCGCAGGGATTCCATGCGCTCGCGGCGTCCGGTGAGGATCTTGTGCGGATACGCCTGATGACCGACGTCCCACACCAGCCGGTCGTCCGGGGTGTCGAAGACGTAATGCAGCGCGAT